>JAFTBW010000092.1 GCA_017455015.1 Oscillospiraceae bacterium
AGGATGCGCTCTACCGACTGAGCTACAGCAGCATACTTGCCTCCAAAAGGAGGCAAGTCAATTGGCGACCGAGAAGGGGCTCGAACCCTCGACCTCCAGCGTGACAGGCTGGCGTTCTAACCAACTGAACTACTCGGCCACACAGCTTTTATAATATAGCATATACGCGCCGAAATGTCAAGAACCTATTTTAAAATTTTCCTATTTTTTTCCTCGCCCCCGCGGTTCTCCAGCTTTGTTGTTTTGAGAACGTAACAAGTCTCCGCTATAATTCACTTCAAGGTGCTGCCGATTAGCAGCGCTTTGTCAAACAGCAGAATCCAGCCACCACCAGAGCCACGCCGACGCAAAACCACCAGAAGCCTGGCGGCAACACCCTTGCAAACAGGATCAACAGACCGACGCCGATCAGCACCGCGCCGAACACAGTTCGGATAGGATTCCGCCGACACATGAAAGCACCGCCCCTTCCTCGGATTTGGATATAGAAGGAATTACTCTATATCATCCTATGCACGAAACGGCGAATGCTTTCATGTGCACATCGCAAGTCAGGATAGGCGTTTCCAAGACACCAGAAGTTCCTCCAGCTTCTCTTGCGGTGTAAGGATGCCCTTTTCCTCCGCTGCGTTCAGGATACGCATACAGGCACGGTTCTGCTCGCCAAAGTGCGGCAACGGACAGACAAGAGCACGGCAACGCTCTGCCGTCTCCAGAGCGGCAGTTACTGCAGCGCTGTCCACCGGCATGAATGCGGGCACGGTAAACACTTCCGCAGCCATGGATCGGGCGGCTGGCACATCCAGATCGCTCTCAGGGAACACCCCGGCTGCAAAGGGAACGCCCATGCGCCGCAACATCCGGTACAAGGGGATGCCATAGCCGCCGCCCCCCAGGACAAAGACCTGTGGGGCTCCCGCCAGTACACCCGCCTCCACGGAACCGTACAACGGATCGTAGCAGCCCTGTTCGACACCGTAGAGCCGTGAGACGTAATCGCCGAAGAAGACCTGTTCCGGCGGGCCGATCCGGTCTATCCTTCCCTCCCGGACGCAGATCACTATGTCGGAAAAGCGCTGGGCGAGGTCCAACTCATGGAGACTGAGCAGCACTGCCAAGCCGGTCTCTCGCACCAGGCGGCGCAGAAGGTGGAGGAAATCCAGCTTGTGGCGGATATCCAGAAAGGAGGTGGGTTCGTCCATGATGAGCAGCTTCGGCTCCTGACAGATGGCGCGGGCCAGCATGACGCGCTGGCGCTGGCCGTCACTGATGCGGTTGAAATCCCGATCCCGCAGTTCCGTCACCTGCACCGCCTCCATGGCCCGGGCAGCGATTTCCCTGTCGTGCTCAGACAGGATACCCAGACGCCCCGTGTAGGGGTAGCGGCCTGTGGCAACCACATCGGCGCAGGTCATCAGTTCCGGACGGGGACGGGTGGTAAGGACTGCGGAAACGTTACGGGCAATCTCCCGATCCGTCATGGAGTCCATGTCCCGTCCCAGCAGTGTCACCGTGCCGTCCACGGGCACGAGCTGTCGGATCAGTGTCTTGATGATGGTACTCTTCCCTGCCCCGTTGGGACCGATCAGGGTCATGATTCGCCCAGGCAAAGCCTCTACCGTCACGCCGTCGATGACTGCCTTTCCGCGGTAGCCCACGGATAATTTATCCGTAGTGAGTACGGCACGCCGCTTTGCGCCGCATGCGGAAGCGTTCTCCGCTTCGCACACAGTTACGCCGGTCGCAGCTTTTTCTGTTTCCGTCATTGCTCCGCCTCCTTTGCCGCGTGGCGAGACAGCAGCATCCGGATCACGATGGGCACACCGAACACAGCGGTCACAGAGCTGATGGACAGGTCAGTGGGGGCGAACACGGTCCGGGCGATCATGTCGCAAAACAGGCAGAATACCGCTCCGCCCAGAAAACAAGCTGGCAGCATGAAGATGGGCCGCGCAGAGCCCAGCAGCCGCTTCATCAGGTGCGGGACGGCGATGCCCACAAAGGAGATGGGACCGGCAAAGGCGGTGACGCAGGCGGACAAGACGCTGGACAGCAAAATCAGCGCCACCCGGAAGCGCCGGAGGTTTACGCCCAGGTTCCGCGCGTACTCCTCCCCCAACTGATAGGCTCCCATTGGCTTGCTGAGCAGAAAAGAGCCGGTCAGAGCGAGAGCGATCACGATGGAAAAGGTGCGGACATCCCCCCAGTCCATGCCGGAGAAGCTGCCCAGGGACCAGTTGTGGAGATTCACGATGTTAGAGTCGCTGGCAAAGGTGACCACGATGTCCGTGACGGCAGAGCAGATGTAGCCGATCATGACGCCGCAAACGATGAGCAGGCTCATGCTCCTTAGTCTCGTTGACACCAGCAGAATAACACCCATAGAGGCCATGGAGCCCACGAAAGCGGCGATGATCAGAGCCACGGAACCGAGAGCAATGCCGCGCGCCAGGGACCAGATCATAGTCAGGGCCACCACCAGCTTGGCGCTGGAGGAGATGCCCAGCACGAACGGTCCGGCGATGGGGTTGCCGAAAAAAGTCTGGAGTTGGAAGCCGGAGACGCTCAGTGCGCCGCCCAGCACCGCCGCTGCAAGCAGACGCGGCAGGCGGATTTTCCAGATGATGTCCGCGTTTGCACCCCGGCGGGTAAGCAGGATGGACAGCATTTCGCCAAAGCCCATCTGTGCGCTGCCGGTCATGACGTTCGCCGCCAGCAGGAGCAGAAGCAGCGCCGCGAGCAGAATAAAACAAAGGATATAGCGTCTTTTTCTGGTTTGGTCCATACGTACCCCTCATCCCGCCTCTTCCCTGCACGGGGGCGGCTGTTTGCTACTTCAATCTGTGGAAAAAGGTGAGTTGACCGGCATCTTCCTCCGCACCGGTGAGGATGGCGTTCAGGTCGCGGATCATGCCCGCGGCGGCGGAGGATTTCTGGAACATATTATGCTCGCTGCACCAGACATTTCCGCTTTGCACCGCCTTGAAGTCCGCCAACAGACTGCTCTTGGCCAAAAGCTGGTCCAGCGTCTCCAGTTCCCCGTCGATGGTGCTGTTATAGATCAGCACATCCGCATCCCTTGCCCCGGCGTAGAAAGCCTCAAGCTGCATATTCATCGTAGACAGGGCGTTCTCGTCCGCCCCTGGCAGGTCCTCGAACACATAGCGCCCCCCGGCGAGGGCGATCATCTTTGACACATAGTCTCCCGGCTTTCGCACCACCGCCGCCCCGGCGGTATTCAGGTGGAAAAAGGCGACGGTCTGCTCCGCAGCCGGTGTGATGTCCAAGCTGTCAAGCTGGCGCACCTGATCGGCGAAAAACGCCTCCGCCTCCGCCTCCCGACCCAGCAGCAAACCGTAGAGCTTGATCCACTCCACTCTTCCCAGGGGTTCTGGCTCGTAGCTGGACCGCTCCACCAGCACCGGGATCCCCAGATCCTCCAGCTTTTCCCGCGTCTCCGGCGTGTGGTAGATCATGGTACTCTCCACCGCGAGGCCGCAGCCGGAGGAGAGCAGCAGCTCATAGTCCGGAGCGCTGTAACGGCCGGCGTAGCGCAGCGCTCCGGACTCCATCGCCACGCAGACCTCCGGGATACCCCAGTTGGCCAGTGTCGTGCTGGTAAATGCCACCCGGTCCAGGGAACCCAGTTGGACGAACAGGTCCATAGCGGAGGAGGCGGCGTTGTAGATGCTGTCCAAGGGCAGATGAATCGTCACGGCGGCGTCCGTTACCGGGGCCTCCGCGCCCTCCGGGACCACCAAAAAGATATCCGTCCCGCCGACGGTCACCAGGGCGCAGCCGCCCTCCAGATAGTCAACGGTGAACTGGGTGGCGTATTGGAGGTCCATGCTGCCCGTGACGCCGGTTCGAGCCTCCCCGCCGTCCCCCTCCCCTGCCGCTCCGGAAACGGCTTCGGCGGAGGTCCCGAATGGGACCTCCGTCGTGGCAGTCTCCCCTGCTTCATAGGGGACATTCGTTCGGCCGCAGCCGGTGAGGACCGGCAACAGCGCAAAAATCAGGCAGAGCAGCGCCGCTCTCCGGCGCGTTCGGAACCCTCTCACGCTGCCTGGATGGAAGCGGAATCGAAGCACAGGCTGTACTCGATCTCGTGGGGCTGGCTCATAGCGGTGGTGTCCGCCAGCACGGTCATGGGCCGGTCAAAGCACAGCACCGGGATCTCAAAGGTGGAACCGGGGTCCGTGGTTGTGGGCAGGTACTGCTCCCCGTCCACTTTCATATAGTCGTAGTTGGAGCTGCTCCAAACAACGGTGGCGGTGCAAACGCCGCCCTTTACCGTCAGTGCTGCGGGAGACTGGACGCCGGCCTTGCCGGAGCCGCCCTCCAGGGTCACGGCGCAGCTGTAGTTTCCGTCAGCCAGGCCAAGGCTCTGGGCAGTAGTGAAGAAGCCGTCGGAGAAAGCCTCGCCGGGCAGGGAGTCGCTGCGGAACAGAAGGGTCCGGTCATACCACAGCTCCTTGTTGCGGCTGTAGGCTGCGAAAGTGAGGCCGGCGTCAAGAGCCTCCACCGGCAGGGTAAACGTGCCGAACTCCCCCGCGTCCTCCAGGGGGATCAGGCCGTACGCGCCCGCCGCAGCGGCTGCCTCAGCCGCGGTACCGGCGAACATATAGGGATAGGCGGTACTGGACATGTACAGAACGGCGTACATCTCGCCGTTTTCCACTTTCAGGTCCACGTGATCGGCCTTGAACATGGAGGAGCTGGAGCGCATCTCCACGGGATAGGTCCCGTCCACCAGACTTTCGGCGCTTACCGGGACCATGCCCGGCTCCACCACGTCCTCTACGGCGGTCATGTCCGCGGCAGAGGCGGCCTTGCTCAGATCCTGGCCGTCCAGGCTGACGCCGGCGGCCTCCACGGCCGCAGCGCAGTGCGCCACCAGAAGCTGCTGGATGGCTGGCATGCTGCCGAGGCCCCGCAGAATGGGAACCACCTCATAGCCAGCATCGCGGAAAACGGTGTCCCAGGAGTCCTCTTCCCCGCCGGCCATGTCGTTGTTGGCGTGGTCGCCGGCGACGATCATCAGGGGCTCCAGAACCACGCGGCTGTAATTCCCGGCCTGTACCAGTTCCAGCACGTCCTCGACGCTCGGCTCGGCCTCCACGGTTCCGATGTAGTAGTTGGTTTTGCCCATACCGGTCAGGACCGTCTGCATCTTTGCGTAGACCGCATTGGAATCCGCCTCGGTGCCGTGCCCCATGAACACGATGGCGGTCTCGCCGTCGTCATACTCCGCGGTGGCCTCCACGATGGTCTCCGCCACGGTTTTGAAGTCCTCGTCCGTATCCAGGATCGGGCGGCCGATGACGATCTGGTCAAAGGCGTCGCCGTACTGGGCGATCTCATTCACCACGTCGTTGTACTCGAAGCCGTCCATCAGGTGGGTGGGCTGTACGATCAGGGTTTTGACGCCGTTTGCCACGGCCCGGTCCAGGGCCTGGGTCATGTCGTCAATGACCTCACCGTCCCGGCGGGCGACGTGGTCGATGATGATATTGCTTGTGAAGCCGCGGCGAACGTCCGCACCCGGGAAAGCCTCAATCATGGCCTGCTCGATGGCCCCGATGGTCTCCCGGCGGCTGTCGTTGTAGCTGGTGCCGAAGGACACCACCAGCAGCTCGGTCTCTCCGATGCCGTCCGCGTTCAGAGGATCGTCCAGAGAAGCGTCGCCGGTGGTGTAGTCGTCCTCCATGGAGTAGGCGCAGTGCTCCACCAGAAGCTGCTGAATGGCGGGCATGCTTCCGAGTCCCTTCAGCACCGGCACCACCTCATAACCGGCTTCCCGGAAGATGGTGTCCCAGGAGTCCTCCTCCCCGCCGGCCATGTCGTTGTTGGCGTGGTCGCCGGCGACGATCATCAGGGGCTGGAGCACGACGCGGCTGTAATTGCCGGCCTTTACCGCTGCCAGCACGTCCTCGACAGAGGGCTCTGCCTCCACGGTGCCAATGTAATAGTTGGCAAGGCCCATGCCGGTCAGGACCGTCTGCATCTTCGCGTAGACCGCGTTGGAATCCGCCTCGGTGCCGTGGCCCATGAACACGATGGCGGTCTTGCCGTCGTCATACGAGGCGGTATCCGCCGCGATGGTCTCCGCCACGCGGCGGAAGTCCTGCTCCGTGTTCAGAACGGGCTTTCCGATGATGATGCTGTCAAAAGCGTCGGCGTACTGGGCGACCTCGTTCACCACGTCGCTGTACTCAAAGCCCGGCATCAGGTGGGTGGGCTGGACGATCAGGTTCTTGACACCGTTTGCCACGGCCCGGTCCAGGGCCTGGGTCATGTCGTCAATGACCTCGCCGTCCCGGCGGGCAATGTGGTCGATGATGATATTGCTTGTGAATGCCCGGCGGACGCTCACCTCCGGGAACGCCTCGACCATGGCCTTTTCAATCGCCCCGATGGTCTCCCGGCGGCTGTCGTTGTAGCTGGTGCCGAAGGACACCACCAGCAGCTCCGTCTCCCCGATGCCGTCCGCGTTCAGGGGATCGTCCAGAGAAGCGTCGCCGGTATCATAGTTCTCCTCATCGTCTTCCTCCGCAGGGGCCTCCGTGGCCTTGGGAAGATCCGAGTCCGAAGCGGCGGGCGGCGCGGTGGACACGTTCGTGTCCGTCGCGGGAGCGGTTGTTGTTGTCTCGGTCTTGTTTCCGCCGCAGCCGGCCAGCAGAGACAGGGCCAGCAGCAGGGAAAGCGCCAGAGCGATGCAGCGTTTCATCTTTGTTTCTCCTCCGTCAATCAGTGTATGTACCAAAAAGCGGGCTGAGACATCTCTCGACAGTCTCAGCGCTTTTCAGACAAAAAAAGCGCCTTTTTCCACGAAAAAGGCAGCGTCAAAAAGCCGCATTGCTGCGGCGATCACGGCATGACCATCTCCACGTGGCCACGGGCAGGACGGCAAGCCGTCTTGTCCGGCGTTCGGCTGCGGCAGGTTTCCTGACTCATGGTTCTCCGCGCAAAAGCGACCTTCCCAGCCCGTTTCCGGGCCAGTGGCACACTCCGCTCCGTGCTCCCCAAATACAGTGACGGGATCGCACAGGACTCGCACCTGTTTCCCTTTTGACCTCCGGACTCCGATCAGGCTCTCCGGCGGCACCGCAGCGGGTATTGAATTGTAAAAAGCTTCGATCGCAATTATGTCACGATTGCAACGATTTGTCAGATTTTCTACACTATACACCCTCCGGCGCCTTTTGTCAAGGCGGCGACAGAACACTGCCTCGGAAATACTCCCCCTGTGACCGGCAGAGGAAATCTGTCTTTCACAGGGGGAGCGTTTATTCAATTTGTATGGGTCCTCCGAAAAACCGATCAAAGCTTCATGCTGCCGGTGTCCAGATAGCGCTGGTGCCAGGACAGGGCCTTGGTAAGCACGTGGGGCGTGTGTCCGCCCAGGGCGAGGGCCTCCTGATAATACTCCCGCAGCATGGGGCGGTAGTCCGGATGGGAGCAGTTCTTAATGATCGTCTCCGCCCGCTCCCGGGGGGACTTCCAGCGGAGGTCCGCCACACCCTGCTCCGTGACGATCACCTGCACGTCGTGCTCCGTGTGGTCCACATGGGCGCACATGGGGACGATGCAGGAAATCAAGCCGCCCTTGGCGACGGAGGAGGTGGCGAAGATGCTCAGACCAGCGTTTCGGGCAAAGTCGCCGCTGCCGCCGATGCCGTTCATGATCTTCGTGCCCATGACGTGGGTGGAGTTCACGTTGCCGTAGATGTCGCACTCGATAGGGGTGTTCATGGCGATGAGGCCCAGCCGGCGCACCAGACCCGGGAAGTTGGAAACCTCCTGGGGCCGCAGGACTACCCGGTCGCGGTAGAAGCCGATGTTATCAAAGAGCTCCCTCTGGGCGTTCTCGGACAGGGACAGGGAGGTGCAGCTCGCACCGGCGATGACGCCGTCCCGGATCAGCTCCAGGGCGGAGTTCTGGATCACCTCCGTAAACATCCGCAGGCCGGAGAAGCCGCCGCGCTTGAGGCCGGAGAGCACCGCATTGGCCACGCTGCCCACGCCGGACTGGAGGGGACTCAGGGAGGCGGGCTGCCGCCCGGCAGCCACCTCGGCTTTTAGGAATTCCACGATGTGGTCCGCGATCGCCTGGCTGTCGGCGTCGGCAGGCTTGAACTTGGGGCAGTCCCCCGCCGTGTCCGTGACCACGATGGCGGCAAGCTTCTCCGCCGGACAGGGAATGTAGGGCGTCCCCACCCGGTCCAGCACGTCCACGATAGGCACAGGCCCTCCCTCCAGGCCGGAGGGAGAATAGATGTCATGCATCCCGTTCAGCTCCAGCGGCAGGGTGGTGTTCAGCTCCACGATCACCTTGTCCGCCCGATGGACAAAGGTCTCGCTGTTGCCCACAGCCGCGGCAGGGATCAGGCCCTCCGCGGTCACGGCGGAACACTCGATGATGGCGACGTCGATCTTCGGGCCGCTGCCCCGGTTCAGGAATGCGGCGGTGTGGCTCAGATGCTGGTCGGCGTAGAGCACGGTTCCGGCGTTGATGGCATTGCGCATGCTCTTGTTGGTCTGATAGGGGAAGCGTTTTGCCACGAGGCCAGCCTCCACCAGCGCCCCGTCCAAGGGCTGACCGACGGAGGCGCCGGTGAGGACCGTCAGGTCCTTTGCCGTTCCCGCGGCGGCGATGGCCATGGGCACGGCCTTGGGGTAGCCCACCATGGTAAAGCCGGAGAAGCCGACGGTCATGCCGGCTTTCACCAGCGCAGCCGCCGCCTCGGCGGACATGACCTTGCTCTCATAGGGCGCGTACAGTCGTTCCATCCCGCTACCCCCTTACAGCATTTCGATAACGGTTGCCTGGCCCATGCCGCCCCCGATGCAGAGGGTGGCAAGGCCGTACTTGCCGCCCCGGCGGCGCAGCTCGTACATGAGCGTCACCAGCAGCCGCGCGCCGGTGCAGCCGATGGGGTGACCCAGAGAGATGCCGGAGCCGTTGGGGTTGATCTTATCCATCTTGTCCTGCCAGCCCAGCAGCCGGATGCAGCCCAGAGCCTGGGCCGCAAATGCCTCGTTCAGCTCAATCACGTCCATGTCGTCCGCGCCGAGCCCGGCCATTTTCAGCGCCTTGGGCACGGCGTACACCGGGCCCAGGCCCATGGTGCGGGGGTCGGTGCCCGCCGCGCCCATGCCGATGATGCGGCAGATGGGCTTCAGGCCCAGTTCTTTCGCCTTGTCCGCGGTCATCAGCAGCAGCGCCGCAGCGCCGTCGTTGCGGCCGGAGGAGTTGCCCGCGGTCACGGTGCCGCCCTCCCGGAACACGGGGCGCAGCTTTGCAAGCTTTTCGGCGCTGGTATCCCGGCGGATGAACTCGTCCTTGTCAAATACGATGGGGTCCTTTTTCTTGCCCTGGGGCACGGTCACGGGGACGATCTCGTCCTTGAAGCGCCCCGCGTCCGTTGCGGCAGCGGCCCGCTGCTGGCTCATCAGGGCCAGGGCGTCCTGGTCTTCCCTGCTGATGCCGTACTGCTCGGCGATGTTCTCCGCCGTGACGCCCATGGCGAACTTGCCGTACACGTCCTGGGGCTGGCTGTTGAACTGGCCCTCGGTCAGGGAGTCCTTCAGCTCGGTGGTGCCGACGCCCACGCCCCAGCGGGCATTGGAGAGGTAGAACACCGCATTGGTCATGCTCTCCGCGCCGCCGGCGATGACCACCTCGCTGCTGCCGGCGGCCACCTGCAGCATGCCGGTCTGCACTGCGGTCATGGCGCTGGCGCACTGGCGCATGACGGTCTGGCCTGCGGTGGTCACCGGGAAGCCGGCTTTCAGCGCGGCAAGACGGGCCATGTTGCTCTCGTCGCTGCTCTGGCGGCACTGGCCCAGGATGACCTCGTCCACCATTTGCTTGTCGATGCCGGTGCGGGCGATCAGCTCATTCATGACCACGCCCGCCAGCTCGTTGGCCTTCAGGGGCTTCAGGGTGCCGCCCATGGAGCCGATGGCGGTGCGGCAGCCCTCTACGATCACTACGTCACGATACTGCATACGCTCCGCCCCCTTATTTCCCGCGCCGCTTGTCCAGTTGGACGTTGCGGAAATACAGGCAAATGTCCACGGTCACCATGCAGATATTGATGATGTAGAAGATGAACACGTAGGTGATGGGCTTGTCAAAGGCCACAGCGCCCACGATCTTGCCAACGATGCCGCTGACGTAGCCGATGGCGATAAACACCTCGAACAGCAGGCTCTTGCCCTTGGCGGTCCGGGATTTCCAGGACTTGTACACGGACAGGGGCCAGCTCAGGCCGAAGCAGATGACCATGATGGCCTCAAATATCTCCGTCATCCCGTTCCTCCGTTCTCACATGCCCATTCTGCCCTTGAGGCCCAGGATGGCCCGGGCTTCCTCGGGCGTGGCGATCTCCCGGCCCGCGTCGATGGCGAGGCGGCAGGCCCGCTCCACCAACTGCACGTTGGTGGCAAGCACGCCCTTTTCCAGGTAGATGTTGTCCTCCAGACCCACGCGCAGGCCGTCGCAGCCCGCAGCCAGACCGGCCAGCATGCAGGTCATGTGGGCGTGTCCGATGCCGGTGATGGACCAGGTGCAGTCCTCCGGCAGATGCCGCGTCAGATAGTCCACGGACTCGATGGTGCCGGGCATACCGCCGGCAACGCCCAGCACGAGCTGGCAGTGGACGGGGCTTTTCAGGACGCCTTTTTTGATGTAGTAGGCGATGTTGCCGCAGAAGCCGCCGTCAAAGACCTCGCACTCGGGCTTGACGTTGTACTCCTGGCACAGCGCACCCAGGTGCTCCAGCAGGGCCGGCTCGTTTTTGAAGATGTAGCTGTTGGCCCAGTTCAGGCTGCCCGGATCGTAAGAGCACATCTCCGGCTTTAAGATGGGCAGGGAGCCCAGGCGCATCTCCTCCGGGAACTTGCTGCCGGAGGTGGTGGGGTTCAGGACCGGGTTCAGGCCCTCCTTGTCCAGGGCGGCCTGGATGGTGTTCATGACGGAGACGAAGCGGTCCACCTCCATGGTGTTCATGCCCTGCTCGTCCCGGACATGGATGTGGATGATGGCAGCGCCCGCCTTGGCGCAGGCCACGGCGTCGGCAGCCAGCTCCTCGGGAGTGATGGGGACATAGGGGGTCTGTTTCTTCTGCGTGCCCGCGCCGCAGAGGGCGGCGGTGATGATCAGTTTCTTTCCCATGACTTTCTCCCCTGTTCGATCAGCGGACCGCAGTCAGGCCGCCGTCGGGATAGATGATGTTGCCGGTGACGAAATCGGAGGCAGGAGCCGCCAGGAACAGTGCGGTGCCCACGCAGTCCTCGGGGACGGCCATTCTCCGCATGGGCAGATCGTCGGCCAGACTCTTGCGGTAGGCGTCGCCGCCGCGCTGCTCGATGACGGCGGTCATCATCGGGGTCTCGGTGACCGTGGGGCCAAGGGCGTTCACGGTGATGCCGTAGGGGCCGTATTCGCTGGCGAGCTGGCGCACCAGCATGTCCACAGCGCCCTTGGTGGCGGCGTAGGCGGCGTTGCCGGGGGCCTTGGTGGCGACCTTGCCGCGGGTGGAGGACAAAATGACGATCTTGCCGTACTTGTTCTCCATCATGTGCTTGCCGAAGTGCTTGCAGCAGCACATCACGCCCAGCACGTTGACGTTCAGTACCTGCTCATACACGTCCATGGGGAAATCCTGGGCAGGGAACTTCTTGTTCAGGCCCTGGCAGCACAGCAGCACGTCCACCTTGCCCAGCTTGGCGACGGAGGCTTCCACCAGCGCCTTGACGCTGTCCTCGTTGACGGCGTCCACGGTCAGGTAGTCGGGAGCGATGCCGGTGGCGGCCTTGATCTCCTCCTGCGCCCGCTTCAGGGACTCCTCCTTGCGGGAGGCGATGATGACGTTGGCCCCGGCCTCCACAAAGCCCTGGGCGATGGCCTGTCCGATGCCGCCGGCGCCGCCGACCGCCACGACGTTCTTTCCCTTGAGGTTAAAATAATCCATGATAAATACACACTCCTTTTTGATTGTTTGTAATGTAGATATCCCCGCATCCGTCAGCCGCGAAGCGGCTGACACCTTCCCCCGGAGGGGGAAGGCTTTTCCCCGCATCCGTCAGCCGCGAAGCGGCTGACACCATCCCCCGGAGGGGGA
>JAFTBW010000093.1 GCA_017455015.1 Oscillospiraceae bacterium
CTTATGCCTTCCCCCTCGGGGGGAAGGTGGCCCGCAGGGCCGGATGAGGGGATTAGATATTCCTCTTATGCCTTCCCCCTCGGGGGAAGGTGGCCCGCAGGGCCGGATGAGGGGATCATCAGAATATATCATTCCATCTGAAACGCGCTGCCGCCCGCGAAGCCCTCCCGCTTGAGCAGCGTGTTCATGACCTGAATGTCCGTCTCCACATCCATGGCCTGGTCGGCAAACAGGCTGTCCAGCAGCTTTTTATAGGCGTCTATGGCGGTGTCCAGCATCTCGTTGATGCTGTCCTTGGTCTTGGAGATATTCTTGCCCTCGATGCCCTGGGCGCTCATGCGCTCATAGGAGTTGAGCAGCTTGATCGTGGTGGGCAGATAGTAATCCAGGAATTTCTTGATCTGCGGCACGTCGCTGGGGTCCGCCACCGCGTCCGCCACGATCTTGTCCGATATGTCTATGATCTCCTGAATCTTCCGCTTTACCGCCAGATCGGGTATTGTGGCGTAGAGCCGGGTCAGCTCGTCGTGGGCCTTTTCCCCCGCGTCAACAACCTGCTGCACCGGCTCGGGGTACTTGGGTTTTGCCGGCTTGGGGGGCGTAACAGGACGGGCCTGCTCCGCCTCCCGGTACTGCTTTGGGATGGCTTCCGTCCGGGACGCGCTCTGCGCCGTGGTATCGCTGTCGCTGCGGCGGGAGGTCTGGGTCGAGGCTTGGGCCGCCCGGGCGTCGGCGGCGGTGCGCTGGGCCTGACGCGCCCTCTCCTCCGCCTGGGCCTCGGCTTCTTTGTCTTTGGCGCCCAGTATTCTTTTTACAATAAAATAGCCCAGAGCAGCCAGCGCGCCGGCAGCGAAGATGCCTCCGTTTGTCAGCACCGTGACCAGGAGGAAAATAATCCCGATGGTATAGATCGGAGAGACGTGCTTTTTTTTGTTACCGCCGTTGCGCATACTTCCACCTCCGCGCGTGACTTGCCGCTGTGTTGGGATATTTCGGAAAAAGGGCCCTTTCACCCTCTGTATTGTATCGCTATTTTGCCCAAAGGTCAAGAAGCTGATGCCGGTTTTCTGCGGAATTTTCCACAGGGAGGGCCGGAAAGGGCGGCAAAAGCTCCCGCCCTGCCGCCGGTTGCCGGACGGAAAGACGGGAGCCGTTGCAGTTATGCCGGCGCAGATACTGCCACACCGGGGCGCGTCAGTCCAGGACCACCCGGTTGTAGTTCTTCTTGCCCCGGCGGAGGGTCACTCCGGCGCGGAGCGCGTCCATACCGAAGCAGGCGCCGATGTCGGTGACCTTTGCGTCGTTGGCGGAAACGCCGCCCTGCTCCACATTCCGGCGGGCGTCGCCCCGGGAGGCGCACAGGCCGCTTTTCACCAGCAGGGATACGATGTCGATTCTGCCGTCCGTCAGGTCCGCCTCCGTCAGATGGGTGGTGGGCATGTGCGCGGCATCTCCCCCGCCGCCGAACAGCGCCCGGGCGGCGTCCTCGGCCTTTTTCGCCTCGGCCTCGCCGTGGACCATTTTCGTCAGCTCGTAGGCCAGGATGGCCTTGGCCTCGTTGAGCTTCTGATCCTTCCAGGTATCCATCTCGGCGATCTGATCCAGGGGCAGGAACGTGAGCATCCGGATGCACTTCATCACGTCCGCGTCGCCCACGTTCCGCCAGTACTGGTAGAAGTCGTAGGGGCTGGTCTTATTGGGGTCCAGCCACACCGCGTTGCCCGCGGTCTTGCCCATCTTGTTGCCGTTGGAGTCCGTCAGGAGGGTGATGGTCATGGCGTAGGCATCCTTGTGGAGCTTGCGGCGGATCAGCTCCGTGCCGCCCAGCATGTTGCTCCACTGGTCGTCCCCGCCGAACTGCATATTGCAGCCGTAGTGCTGGAACAGGTGGTAGAAGTCGTAGGACTGCATGATCATGTAGTTGAACTCAAAGAACGTCAGGCCCTCGGCCATGCGCTTTTTGTAGCATTCCGCCCGAAGCATGTTGTTCACGGAGAACTCCGCGCCCACCTCGCGCAGCAGCTCCACATAGTTCAGATTCAGCAGCCAGTCGGCATTGTTGACCATGATTGCCTTGCCCTCGCCGAAATCGATGAACTTTTCCATCTGCTTCCGGAAGCAGGCGGCGTTGTGGTCGATGTCCTCCCGCGTCAGCATTTTGCGCATGTCCGTGCGCCCGGAGGGGTCGCCGATCATCGTGGTGCCGCCGCCGATCAGGGCGATGGGCCGGTTGCCCGCCGCCTGGAGCCTTTTCATCAGCGTCAGCGCCATGAAGTGCCCCGCCGTCAGGCTGTCGGCGGTGCAGTCAAAGCCGATGTAGAACCGGGCCTTCCCGCCGTTGATGAGCTCCCGGATCTCCTTTTCGTCCGTGACCTGGGCGATCAGCCCGCGGGCCACCAGTTCCTCATAAATTTCCATATTGCAAAACCTCGCAATTCAAAATAATCATCGAAATCACATTCTCAGAAGCGAATCAGAAGCGTCTTTTCCCTTCTTCAGTCCTCCGGCAGAATCCGGCGGCACTCCAGATAATAGCGCTTGTCCTCCGCCCTGCCGATGGAAAAGCTTTTGCGGGGGAAAGGACCCGTAGCGCGGACCGAGGGGAACAGCTCCCCTTTCTCCATGGCCGGGAGCAGCAGCGAGGCACAGCCGGTCTGACGGCCCAGTGCCAGGGCGGTCTCGTCGTTGTGGATGTAATCCACCTCTCCGCCGTGGGCGCTGCGATATGCCTGCACGAAAGCCTCCGCCCGGCCAATCAGCGCGCCGATGGAGGGCGCGCCCGTCTCGATGCGCTCCTCCCCGGCTGGTGTGACCGCCAGGAGGGAGAACGTCTTTTCCCAGGCTGCGCTGCCGCTTTCCACGCTTTCACCGGGCCGGTATCGCTCCGCAAAGCGCTCTCTGGCCTCCCGGAGAAAGGCGGCGGGGTCCGTACCCAGCAGCCCGCGGTGGATCGGCTCGAAGCCAATGGTTTCGTCGTGGATGTTGACCAGCTCCACCAGGCTCCAGCGGGCGGGGTGGGTTTCCCGCTGCTCCGGGGAAAGCGACTGCTTGAGCTCCTCCCAGCAGAGCTTTGCGGTGGCCAGGGAGTGGTTCCCGTCCCCCACAGCGAACGGCAGCGGCTTTTGCCCGTCCGCCGGGATCTCGCCGGCGACGGCGGCCAGAGCGGCGTCCAGCGCGTCCGCCTCCGGGCCGCTGACAAGCCAGCCCCGGACGTGTCCCCCGCCGGCGTTTAAGTCGAAGTCGTAGAGCAGGGGCAGGCTCTCCCGCCGGCGGGAGAGGGGCCGCACCACGCTCAGGGCAGGGTCGTCCAGGAACACCATCACATGGGGGCACTCCAGCGCCGCGCCGCGGCGGATGCGCACCCGGGGCGGCAGGCGGCTCTCCACGGTGCCCTCGGTAGCCCGCACCGGCGTCTGTGCCTCGGGGCGGTAGTCGTATGCCTCCAGGTCCAGCGCCCCGACGATGCCATAGCGCGCGCCGCCGCCGGGCAGGGTCCGCTCCGTCAGCACATAGCTGTCGGGATACGCTTCGAACACCCCGTCCCGGAGGTATTTCTCCATGGTCCGCCGCAGCCGCTCCGCCGTCTCCTCCTGGTCCCGGTCGTTCAGATACGCCTCGGGAAAAATCAGGTGCAGGGTGCTGGGTACGCCGGCGCAAAGGCGCTCCAGCCCGTCCCAGTACGGGCGCTGGGAGGTGAACTGATCGCAGGCGACCACGCTCCATTTTTCCATATCCGTTTGTCGCTTCGGCAGCAAGATCTCGGTGCGCCGGAATACCTGTTCAGTCATGTTCCGTTCATTTCCTCCGTCCGGATACCATAGGGGCGATTCAACGGGCCATATTATAACAAAAGCGCGTTAGAATAGCAAGCGGGAATTGACCGTTCAAAAGCGCGTTTCCCTGCGCCGGACTGCGGCTTTTCCGGCTGCGCCGTCACCGGCCGGGCGGACGGGAAATATACTGGACAGAGGTGATATCCTTGGATGAGGTATGGAAGCACACGATAGACGACTTTCTCCAGGTCTGGCCGAGAGTGAGCGCTCCCGAACCGCCCGGGCCACCGCCCCCTCCTCCGCGCCGGCCGGGTCCGCCGCCTCCGCCGCCCGGGCCGCCGCACCGGCCGGGTCCCCAGCCGCCTCCGCCGGATAAGGACAGCGCGTTCCTTCGGGACATGGCGCTCCGGGAGCGGGAGGCGGAATGGCGTTGCCGGCAGATGGCGCGCAGGCTCTCGGGAGAGGCGGCCCGGACCCTGGGAGGTCTGGCGGCGGAGCACGCGAAGCAGTCCCGGGAGCTGGAAACGGAATACCGGCTGCGGACGGGAGAGGTCCTGCCGCCGTTCCGGGCGCCCCGGTACCCCCCTCCCCTGTCCCAGATGCTCCGGCAAAGCTGGCTTGCAGCGGGCCGGCGGGAACAGGATTACCGGGAGGCTCTGCGCTCTGCCGGTCCCGAGCTCCGGGAAAGCTACGAGCGCGGGGCGGTCCTGGCCCAGCGGGAACAGCGGCAGCTGCGGCAGCTTGCGCGGCGGCTGACGCGGTAGGACGCATCGGGGACCGCTGCTTGTCTCCGTGATTTGACAACGGCGGAAAATGGTGCTATAGTATGCACCCGGCGTTGCCGAAACGATAAAACAGGCTGTCCCAACGCTGCGTTGAGACAGCCTGTACCACCCCGGCGGCGGGAGCGATCAGCCCACGGCGTCCCGGAGAATTTTCCCGGGCTTGAAAGAGGGCACTTTCGCCTCGGGGATGACCATCACCTCGCCGGTGGAGGGATTTTTGCCCTGGCGCTCGGAGCGGGTCTTTACATAATACCTGCCAAAGCCGGTGAAGTCCACGCTTCCGCCGGCGGACAGCTCCTCCCGGATCACCTCCTGGTAGGCGAAGATGAAATCCTCGGCCGCCCGCTGGGTCGAACCGGTCCGCTTTGCCACCGCTCTGATAAACTCTGTCTTATTCATGTCTTTATCTGCTCCTTTGAATGGATTATTGTGACACCCGCGCCCCCGTCAAACGGAAAGCACCGGAGGCGGGAGGAAAAACCCTGATAGTTTACCACACTTTTTCCCATTTGCCAATCACAAATCTGCCGAGTTTCAGACCCGGCAAGACACGAAGTTAGGAGAACTGTATGAATCAAAAGGAAATCAATGAGCTGAAACGCCGCTTCCGCCCGGATAAAACCGGTATCCGGCACATCTACGGCTGCTATGTCAACACGCAGCATGAGATCATCTCCCGCATCGATGTCTCCCTGGCCGCCATCCCGGAGCAGGAGTGCGAGCTGTACCTGGACAGGCTGAAAAAGGTGTTCAGCGGCGCGCCGGGCAAAAACAGCATTGAAATTGTATTTACGCCGGAGCAGGTGGGTGACAGCGACGAGCACCGGCTGCTGATGGCGCTGCGGGACTCCCGGCTGGAGGACCCGGAGATCCGGGAGGAGTTCTTCCAGAAGGTCATCGAATCCCTGGAGCCGGAGGAGCAGAACTATCTGCTCCTGCTGGGCTGCGACAGCTACGACGTGCCCAAAAAGGGGCGGGACGGCGAGACGGACGCGGACGGCTCCGACCAGGTGTTCACCTATGTGGTCTGTGCCATCTGCCCGGTGAAGGACGGCGGCGCGAACCTCAGGTATGTCCACGAGGAGCAGATGTTCCGCATCAGCGGCACGGGACAGCTTGCCGCCGCCACGGAGCTGGGCTTTGTGTTCCCCGCCTTTGACGGGCGAGCCACCAATATCAACAACGCCCTCTATTTCTCCAAGCAGCCCGGCGACCTGCACCCGGAGCTGATCGACGCCCTGTTCCGCACCGAGGCCCCCATGACCGCCCCGGAGCAGCGGGAGGTCTTCCACGGCGCGCTCTCGGACAGTCTGGGGGAGGACTTCCACTACGACACCCTGCAAACGGTCCATGAGCTTTTGCGAGAGCGCATCCAGGAGCACAGGGAGGAAAAGGACCCGGAGCCCCTGGAGCTGTCCCTGCGGGAGATGAGCGCGGTGCTGGAGCGCTCCGGCGTCTCCGAGGAGCACCGGGAGGCGTTTCAGTCCGCCTGCAAGGAGCGCTTCGGCGACCGGGCAGTGCTGCACCCGGAAAACCTGATTGAGAGCGGAAGGTTTGAGGTCGTGACCCCCGAGGTGAAGCTGCTGGTGGACCCGGAGTACAGCTACATGATCGAGACGCGGGTGATCGACGGCAGAAAGTATCTGCTGATCCCCGCCGACCAGGGCGTGGAAATCAACGGCGTCCCCGTCTCCGTCCACACACCGGAAAAGTCGGAGGAGGAACCGGCGCAGCAGGAAGCCTGACACAAATAATAATCACAGACCCGCCCCGGGACAGCGCATTTTTTGCGCTGTCCCGGGGCGGGTCCCGGTTTGTCACGAGGGGCGGTTCACACCCGGAAGATTTCGGAGAACCCGAAGACATCTGTGATGATGTCCCTGTCCCCGGAGAGACCGGTGTCGCGCAGGTTCAGCGCAGCGGATTGCAGCGCCAGCAGCAGCAGGGTCCTGGCCGCACGCTCCGCCCTGGGCTGCGGCACAAGACCGCCATATTCCGCAAAGACGATGTCTGCGCCGGGCCGGTACTGCCCAGGAAGAAGCCGGGCGCTGCCGGTCAGGAAAGGCTGCTCCCGTCCGTCAAAGCGGAGGGCAAAGCCGGTTTCGGTCTCCTCTGTGTCGGCAAAGACGCCTACGGTGGCCGTCAGGCTTCCGGTATCCTCCCCCTCCTCCCAGGGCAGCACCGCGCTGAAGCAGAGCGCCTCCCGGCTCTTGTCATAGGAGATGTGGTATTGCAGGGTGCGGCCCTCCAGCTCCTCTTCGGTCAACAGGGATTCCGCACCGTCAAACAAGCCGTTGCCCCGGTCCACCACCATCTCCTTGAGACGCGCAAAGGCCCGGGCGCGGTCCGTGTCCAGGCTGTAGACCCGGGCGGTGTCGTCCGCCGCGGAAAAGCGAACGCCGAAGCCCAGCAGCTCCCCCAGATCCCGCAGACGGAAATAATTGCTGCCGCCGATGTTGTAGGCGGGGATCCCTCCCCGCTCCGTTCCGTCCACGATCAGGGTCTGGCTGCCCGCCACGGCGGTGCCGGACCGGTCCCCGCCGGAGACGTCCAGCTCTGTGCCGTTGGCCTCGTAGCTGCTGCCTGTGCGGATGACGACGGCGTCCTTTTCCCCGTCATAGTCCACGGAAAACCGGCTTCCGGTGCCGCCAAGCAGATACGCAAGGTCCCGCAGCTTGAAGTAGTTGCTGCCGTCGATGTTGTAGGCCTCGCAGACCGCCGTCTCGCCGTTCACCGCCAGATGCTGATCTGACAGAACCACATCCGCCCGCGCGGTTTGGGGCGCAAGCGCGCACAACAGCGCGGCGCACAGCAGCAGACCCGGCAGTTTTGTATTTCGTTTGCTCATACCGCAACCCTCATTTTTCCAATTTTCGTCCGCAATCAAATATACTCCATTTCCCGCGGGTTGTAAAGCAGGGTTTTTCACGCTTCCGGTCTGGAAAGCGGCGCGGGACTGTGGTATACTTTTTTTGTTTTTTTGGTTTTTCGGATTATGATCTTCAAAAAAGGAGGAGCTCACAGTGATACGCGCAACGATTTACAACGAATACGTACAGGAACGGACGGACGCGGCCAGCCTGGATTTTTTGCAGGGCTGGGGGGAAGAGGCGATCCGTGGGATCGCCGGGCGCGCCGGAGAGGTCCTGCGCGCCCATCCCGCCGGGGCCATCCACGCCACGCTCAAGCAGGCTCTGGAGGAGTGCGACGACATCCGGGTGCGGCACATCGCCACGCTGGAGCATGTGGAGCAGGAACTCAGCGAGGAGGTCCTGGCGGACACGGACGTACTGCTCTGGTGGGGCCACCTCGCCCATGAGCAGGTGCCGGACGCTGTGGCGATGCGGGTGCGGGACCACGTACAACGCGGGATGGGCGTGATCTTTCTCCACTCCGCCCACATGTGCAAGCCGATGGGACTGCTGCTGGGCACCTCCTGCACCCTGCGCTGGCGGGAGGGCGACCAGGAGCGGTTGTGGTGCTGCGCTCCCGCTCATCCCATCGCCAGAGGGGTCGCCCCCTGCGTCTTTCTGGAGGAAGAGGAGATGTACGGAGAATTTTTCGACATCCCCACCCCGGACGAGCTGATCTTCCTGGGCGCTTTCCGGGGCGGAGAGGTGTTCCGTTCCGGCTGCGTCTGGAACCGGGGGTACGGAAAGGTGTTCTACTTCCAGCCAGGTCATGAGACATACCGCTCCTACTTCCACCCGGACGTGCGGCGCATCCTGCAAAACGCGGTTCGCTACCTTTCCCATCCGGAGCTGCGGCGGGATCGGCTGGAGTGCCTGGCGGTGTAAGGAGCTGTTGTTGGGAGGTAGATGGCCTCACCCACCGCCGCCCCGTTGGGGCGGCGGTCCCCCCTCCCCCTGATGGGGGAGGGAAAAAACGGAAACTATTTTTCACGGCAAAAAGCATATTCTCCCAGCCGTCGGGAAAAACTGACGGTACATGAATCATTTGGGAGTATGCTGTCATGACCTATGAGAAAAACGGATTGTATGTGGACGAGTCGCATTTGGAGCACTACGCCGGAAACTGCGCCCGCGCCCTGCGCGTCGTGGGCAGGCAGGACGGCAAGGCCCGTGCCGCCGCCCTGCGGCGCAGTCTGCGGGAGCTGGAGGAGATCCACGCCGGTCTGGCGCTGAAGTGGTCCGACGTGCCCGCCATGCCCGGCGCGGTGCGCTGGCTGCTGGACAACGAATATCTGGCTGTGCGGGAGGGCGGTCTGGCGGCCTCCGCACTGGAGGGGGCGGAGGGTCTGCTGCGCACCGCCTCCGGCCCGGCGCTGACGGAGGCCTGCACCGCCCTGCTCCGCTCCGGCCTCGGGGAGCTGACGGAGGAGCGGACGAGACGCTTTCTCCGGGGCTTTCAGCAGGTCCTGATCCTGGGCCGCGAGGACCTGCGGCTGTTGGGAGACGGTCTGCGCTGCGCCGTCACGGAGGCCCTGACGGAGCTGTACCGTTCCATAGAGGCGGAGGAGCAGCCGGAGGACGCGGAAGCGCTGGCCTCGCGCCTCTTCTCCGCCCTGCGCGCGCTCTCCGTGTGGGACCTGACCGCCCTTGTGGAGGAGGCGGACTGCGTGGAGGCGGTGCTGCGGCGCGACCCGGCGGGAATCTATCCGAAAATGTGCCGGGAGAGCCGGGAGTATTACCGCCAATGCCTGGCCAGGGCAGCGGAGCGGGCGGGGATCCCGGAGCACCGTGCAGCGGAGCGGGTGCTGGAAAAGGCGGAGGGAAACCGGGGCGAGCGCTCCCATGTGGGTTGGTGGATTTTGGAGCAGCCCCTGGGCCGCGCCCGGCGGCGGAGCGGCGGCGGGGCGTATATCGCCTCCCAGGTGCTGCTGATGCTCTCGGTCAGTCTGCTTTTGGCCTTTCTCTGCCGCAGCGCTGCGGCGTTTTTCCTGCTTCTCGTGCCGGTGGCCTCGGTGGTGGAGCAATTGACGGACAATCTGCTGCTGCGCCGTCTGCGCCCGGCCCATGTACCGCGGATGGCGCTCAAAGAAGGCGTCCCGGCGGAGGGACGGACCCTGCTGGTGATCTCTGCGCTGCTGACAAGCCCCCGGGACGGTCCCCGCTTCGCCTCCCGGATGGAGGAGTGTATGCACTTAAGCCGTGACGCGGGGCGGGAGAATCTGGGTTACGCTCTGCTGGCGGACCTGCCGGACGCCTTTCAGGCGGCAGAGGACGGAGAGGACGGGATACTGGAAGCCGCCGCCGCGGCTGTGCGTGGCTTGAACGAGGCCCACGGCGGGGGCTTTTTCCTGCTGACACGGCCTCGGAGCCAAAGCCCGGAGGGCGTCTGGCGGGGCTGGGAGCGAAAGCGCGGCGCGCTGCTGGAGACCATGCGGGCGCTGCGCTCCCTCCCCTCCGGCGTGACGGTCCGGGAGGGGGACCGGAGCTGGCTGGCGGGAAACGTCCGGTTTCTGCTGACCCTGGACGGGGACACCCGCCTCTCCCCCGGCGCGGCAAAGGAACTGATCGGGGCCATGCTGCACCCCCTGAACCGGCCGGTGCTGCGGCAAAAGGACGGCGTGGTGGTCCGGGGCTACGGCATCGTGGCCCCCCGGATCGCCACGGAGCTGCGCGCTGCGTCAAAGAGCGACTTCTCCCGTATCTTCTCCCCCCAGGGAGGCACAGATCCCTACGGCGGGGCCTGCAGCGACCTGTTTATGGACCTGTGGCGCAGGGGGAACTACGCCGGAAAGGGGATTCTGGATATCGACGCCTACCTGGCCTGTATGGAAAACCGGGTGCCGGAGAACCGAATGCTCTCCCACGACGCGGTGGAGAGCGCCTTTCTGCGCACCGGCTTTGCCGGGGAGATCGAGGTCAGCGACGGCTGCCCCGGCGGCATTCTCCCCTGGTACGCCCGCACCGAGCGCTGGGTCCGGGGGGATTGGCAGAATCTGATGTGGCTGGGACGGGCGGGCCGGAGCCTGCCGGACGCGGAGCGCTGGAAGCTCTTTTGCTCCCTGCGCCGTTCTCTGCTGCCCGCGGCGACTTTTGCGTCGCTGCTGCTGGGGCTGCTGTTCCCCGGCCTGCCCCCCGCCCTGGCGGCGTATGCCGCTCTGCTGTCCCTGCTCTGCGAGCTGCTGCTGACCGTGGCGGAAACCCTGTTCCGCCGTCCCCGGGGACGGCGGGAGCGCTTCCACTCCGCCCTGTTCGTGGGCATCGGCGGCGGTCTGGTGAGAGCCATGCTCCGGCTGCTGCTCCTGCCCGGAGAGGCGTGGACCAGCTTTTCGGCCATCGCCCGCGCCCTTTGGCGGACTGCGGTGAGCCACAGGCGGCTGTTGCAATGGACCACGGCGGACCAGAGCGAGCGTGGCCGGCACGGCCTGCTCCCCTATTACCGGCGGCTGTGGCTCGCGCCCGCCGCGGGCGGAATGCTGCTTCTGTTCTCCGGCAGCGTCATCGGACGCACTGCCGGCGTGCTGTGGCTGCTGTCTCCCCTGTGCGCCTGGCTGCTCAGCCTCCCCGCCGCCCCGGCGCGGGAGCTGAGCGAAGCGGACCGGCGCTATCTTCTGGACTGCGCCGGGGACACCTACGCCTACTTCCGAAAATTCCTCGGCGCGCAGGACCACTTTCTGCCCCCGGACAACTATCAGGCGCAGCCGCCTCTGGGGCTGGCGCACCGCACCAGTCCCACCAACATCGGCCTGGGGCTGCTGTCGGTGCTGGCGGCGGCGGACCTGGGAATCACACCGGCGGAGACCGCCGCGGAGCTCATCGGGAACACGCTGGAGACGGTGAAGGCCCTGCCCAAGTGGAAGGGGCACCTCTACAACTGGTACCAGACGGAGACGCTGGAGCCGCTGACGCCCCGCTACGTGTCCACCGTGGACAGCGGCAACCTCTGCGCCTGCCTGATGGCGCTGAGCCGGGGACTTTCTGAGTACAACAGGCCGGACCTCGCGGAGACGGCGGCGGAGCTTGCCGCGGACATGGATTTCGCCCCCCTTTTTGATCGGAAACGCAAGCTCTTTTCCATCGGCGCGGACATCGAGCGCGGAGTGCTCACGGAATCCTGGTACGATCTCATGAGCTCCGAGGCCCGGCTGACCGGCTATCTGGCGGTGGCCAGGGGCGACGTGCCCAGAGAGCACTGGCGGCGGCTGAGCCGGGCGCAGGTGGCCGCCGGGGCCAGTCACGGCATGGCGAGCTGGACCGGCACCATGTTCGAGTACCTGATGCCGGAGCTGCTGCTGCCCCTGCAGCGGGAGAGCCTGCTCTACGAGAGCGCCAAATTCTGCCTCTACGCCCAGCGGCGGCGCACCCGGGGCACGAACCGGCCCTGGGGCATCTCCGAGAGCGCTTACGGGGCCCTGGACCCCTCCATGAGCTATCGCTACAAGGCCCACGGCTGTGCCGCCCTGGCCCTGAAACGGGGCATGGACGACGAGCTGGTCATCTCTCCCTACAGCAGCTTTCTGGCCCTGGAGGTCAGTCCCGCAGCGGCGATCCGCAATCTGCGGGAGCTGGAAAAGCGGGATATGCGCCGGGAGTTTGGGTTCTGGGAGGCGCTGGATTACACCAGCTCCCGGCTCTACGCCCGGCGCCCCGCCGTGGTCCGCTGCGTCATGGCCCACCACCAGGGCATGAGCATGGTGGCCTGCGCCAACCTGCTGCTGGACGGCATCATGCAGCGGCGGTTTCTGGAAAACAGCGATATGCGGGCCTACCTGGGCCTGCTGCAGGAGAAGATCCCCGTAGGCGCTCCTCTGCTGCGCCGCAGCGTCCGGAGCGAACCGGTCCGGCAGCGCTCCGTTCCCCGGGAGGGCTGGCGCGAGACGCTGGAGGGAACGGATTTCCTCCACCCCCGCTGCTGCCTTCTGTCCGGAAAGACCTACAGCCTGCTGGTCAGCGAGACCGGCCTTGTCCGGCCCCTCTGGGGGGCGGTGAGCCCCTATGTACCCCCTGCATCCCCGCTGGACGCGGAAAAGGGCGTGGACATCTGGCTGGAAACAGAGGGCAGGACCCAATCCCTGCTCCCCGCCCCCTGGGGCGGGGAAACCGCTCCGTTCCGGGTGGAGATGGCGACGGACTGTGTCCGATTCACGGCAAGCCTGGGCGCGCTTTGCGCCGAGACATGCGTCACGCTGTCCGCCGAGGATACCGGGGAGCGGCGGGACATCCTGCTCACCAATACCGGAGAACGCGAGGCGGAGGCCGCGCTGTGCCTGCGCCTGCGTCCCCTGCTGGGCAAATACGCGGACTACGTGAGCCACCCGGCTTTCGCGGGCCTGGGCGTCTCCGCCCGGCTGCGGGACGGGGCGCTGCTGCTGCGCCGCCTGCCCCGGAACGGGGGACGGGAGCTGTGGATGTGCCTGGCCCCCTCCCGGCCCTGCGATTGGGACCTGGCCCCCGGCTCCGCCTCCGGACGCGCCCTTGCTCCGCTCTCCGCAACGCAGGAGGAATTCTTTCTGACGGACCCCTGCGTAAAGCTGAGCTGCGCCCTGCGCCTTGCCCCCGGCGGGCAGGAGCGCTTTACCCTGGCCGTCGCACTGGCCTATACCGAGACGGACGCCCTGGAAGCCGGAGCGCGCATCGGGCGGGAAACCGAGGGGGCGGACCTGCCCCAGTCCGCAGCGACGGTCCTGGGCCTGGAGCCCGAGGACGTGGGCAGGGCCTTTGCCATGCTGCCCGCCCTCTGCTTCCCCGCCGCGCCGGAATCCCCGGTCCGGCGGGAGGAGCTGTGGCGCTTCGGCATCTCCGGGGACAGGCCCATTGCAGCGGCGTATTTCTCCGAGCGCGACCAGCTCTCGGCCGCCCGGAAGCTTATGGACCTGCATCTGTTTCTCTGCGGCTGCGGCCTGGACTTTGACCTGGTGTTCCTGACCAAGGACGCCGCCGGCTACCAAAAGCCCCTGCAAAACGCCCTGGGAGGCGCGGTGTGGCGGCAGGGCGGCGAGCTGCTCCGGGACCGGAGCGGAGGCATCCACGTCCTGGAGGACAGTCCGGAGGCCTCCCGGGTCGCCGCGGCGGCGGCGCGGCGCCTGAACGGCGGCGCGCTGCCTCTCCCCCCGGAGCGGCAGACGGACTACCGCGTCTCGGCCCTGCTGCGGCCCCGCTGCGCCCGCGCCGGCGCGCTGCCCTACGAGTGGGAAAACGGGGCATTCCGCTTCACGCTTGGCCCTGCCCTGCCGCCCCGGTGCTGGCAGAACGTCCTCAGCAACGGCCGCATGGGCTTTATCGCCACGGAGACCGGCTGCGGGGGGATGTGGTACCGGAACGCCAGAGAAAACCAGATCGTCCCCTGGCTTTGCCGCCCCTACGCCGGGGAGGGACCGGAGCGGCTCTTTCTTTCCCTGGACGGGAGGCGGTTGGACCTGTTCGCCGCCCCCGGCGGCGAGAGCTGCCGCGTGACCTATCTCCCCGGTGCGGCGGTCTGGGAGAAGACGCTGGGGGACCTGACGGTCCGAACGGCCGCTTTTATCCCCTCCGGTACGGATTGCCGGGTGCTGCTGATCCAATGCAGCCACCCCCTGCCGGACACGCCCCTCCACTGGCAGTTGGACCTTTTGCTGGCCGGTGACCGGGCGGACGCGCCCCACTGCCGCACGGCGGCCGCCGGGGGCTTTCTCGCTGCGGAAAACGTCCGGGCCATGGCCCAGGCGAGACCCTTTTACGCCATGGCGACGGAGCCGATCCGGAGCTACACCTTTGACCGGGCCTCCGCTCTCATGCTGCGCTACGATCTGGCGGAGCCGCAGGGAGCGCCGGTGATGGCCGCGCGGCTGGAGCTGCGGGACAGGCTGGTCCTGGTCTGCGGCTGCGACGAGCCCCACCGGATGCTGGCACTGACGGACCCGGAGACGGCGGAGCGGGCGCTGAAAGAAACGCTGGAACAGTGGGAAGCCCTGCTGGGCCGCTTCTCCCTCCGCTCCCCCGCCCTGGCTCTGGACAAGCTGGTGAACGGCTGGGCCGGGTATCAGGCCATCGCCTGCCGCCTGCTGGGGCGCAGCAGCGTCTACCAGAGCGGCGGAGCCTACGGCTTCCGGGATCAGCTCCAGGACGCGGTGAACGTGATTCTGCTCCGGTCCGGCATCGCGCGGGAACAAATTCTGCGCTGCTGCTCCCGGCAATACGTGGAGGGGGACGTGCAGCACTGGTGGCACGAGGGCGGCGAGACGCCCCGGGGCGTGCGGACCAGGTGCAGCGACGATCTGCTGTGGCTGCCCTGGGCCGTGGCGGAGTACGTGGAAAAGACCGGGGACCGGACGGTCCTCACGGAGGCCGTCCCCTACCTCTCCTCCCCGCCTCTGGCGGAGGGGGAGCGGGACCGCTACGAGGCTGCGCCCGTCTCGGACCTGTCCGAGACGGTCTGGCGGCACTGCGGCAGGGCCGTCGCGTGCGTCATGAACCGGGGAACCGGTCCCAACGGCCTGCTTTGGATGGGCAGCGGTGACTGGAACGACGGCTTCGACGCAGCCGGCGGCGAGAGCGTGTGGCTGAGCTGGTTCTTTCTGCTGACGGCGGAGAAGATCTCCCCCATTCTGGAGCGCTGCGGCGAGGACGCCGGACCCCTCCGCGCTTTCTGCGACGGTCTGGCAAACGCGGCGGAAAACGCCTGGGACGGAGAATGGTACCGCCGGGGCTACTACGCCTCCGGCGCGCCCATGGGCTCCGCCGGAAACCGGGAGTGCCGCATCGACTCTCTGGCACAGAGCTTTGCCGTTCTCTGCGGGCGGGCGGACCCGAAACGGGCGGGGAACGCCGTGGAGCGGGCGGCGGAAGCGCTGTATGACCGGGAACACGGTCTGGTCCGGCTGTTCACGCCTCCCTTTGCGGGGCAGGAGCACCCGGGCTATCTGGAAAGCTACGGCCCCGGCTTCCGGGAGAACGGCGGACAGTACACCCACGGGGCGCTCTGGCTGGTCATGGCGCTGCTGCGCTGCGGCAAAACGGAGCTCGGCTGGGAGCTGCTGCGGGCCATGCTGCCGGCGGACAAGACCCCCGCCCCCTGGGAGTGCGAGCCCTTTGTCCTCTCCGCTGACGTGTACGCAGCCCCCGGACACGCCGGCCAGGCGGGCTGGAGCTGGTACACGGGCGCGGCCGGCTGGATGCTGCGCGTCGTCACGGAGGATCTGCTGGGGCTGCGCCTCCGGGACGGCCGGCTGACCATACAGCCCAATCTTCCCCGGTCCTGGAGCGGCTACACCGCTGTCTGCGGACGGCTCCGCATCGAGGTCCGGGAGACCCAGGTGCTGGTGAACGGCCGGGAGTGGCACGGCTGCCCCCTTTCGCTGGGATAACGGCCTTCGGGCTGAAACCGGATAGCGGAAATAAGCCCTCACCCACCGCTTCGCGGTCCCCCCCTCCCCCGCAGAGCGGGGGAGGGAAAAATATGGAGTATCGGATGAAAACGCCTCGGAGAGTCTTTCTCCGAGGCGTTTTTCGTTTACATAAACTGTCAGTATTGCTTCCGCGTCTGCCTCGCGGGAGGAATTGCGGCCGGTTTTTTGTATCCGTTTTGTAAATCTTCTTCATTTTTATTATTTTTTGTAATCAATCTTCTCCAAAATATGGAAACAATTCGGTTTTTTTCGTGTGATTTTTTCAAGATGTTGTGTGTTTATGAAATACAGCAAATATTTTATACGTAGATTTGTTCAAAATTCAGCTTGAATTTTGATTTTTTTATCCTATATAATATGGTTACAAAATAATTACAAATAATTACGTTATACGAACGGGATATATTATGGAAACGCTGATTAAAGCAACGCGTGCGGTTGGCGAGCAAATTTTGTGTCCGCCAAGGCACAAAAACCGCAGGAATACTTTGTGTATTTCAAGGTTTTTGTAACGCAGGCGGACGCAAAATTTGCCGCCAAACGTGCGTGGGGATTTATTCAGCGTTTCCCATGGAAAGGAGGGGAAACGATGGAAACAAAGCGAAAAGCTGTTTGCTCCGGCGCGGTGGCCGCCCTCTGTCTGCTGCTTCTGGTCCTGCCGGGCGCAGCCGCGGACGGGACGGAGCCGACGGTCCTCTCCTGCACGCAGGTGCCGATGTACATAGACGGGGAGTATATCGGCTCCGGAATCCTGATGGATGCGGTGACCTATGTCCCCCTCCGCACATTTACGGAGCACATCCTGCAGGAGCCCTGCGAGGCGACATGGGACCAGGACGCGGGAACGGCGACGCTCCGAACGGACAGACTCACCGTTTCGATCACCCTGGGACAGGGGTACATGAGCGCCAACGGACGGATGATCTACCTGGGGGACGCGGCTTACAACGTCAACGGCACCATTTTGGTCCCCATCCGGGAGCTGGCGCGGATGCTGGGTCTTGCCCTGACCTGGGACACGGACCGCTGGGCCATTCACATCGACGACAGCGCCTGGAGCGTGCCGGTGTCCGGCGACAGCTATTACGGCGGGGAGGAGCTGTACTGGCTCTCCCGGGTCATCTGCTCCGAGGCGGCCAACCAGCCGCTGGAGGGCATGATCGGCGTGGGGAACGTGGTGCTCAACCGTCTGAATGACCCCACGGGGCAATTCGGAGGCAGCGTGTCTGAGGTCATCTTCCAGTACGGGCAGTTTGACGTGGTTGCCTCCGGCATGATCTACTGCGAGCCCAGCGACGCCGCCACGGTCGCGGCAAAGCTCTGTCTGGAGGGCTACAACACCGTGGGGCAGAGCAAGTGGTTCGTCAACCCGCGCATCGGGATCTCCACCTGGATGCGGCTCAACAAGACCTATTACTGCACCATCGCGGACCACGACTTTTACGCATGACAGGATAATACGCCCCCGGGGCAAACCGGCAAAAGCCGGTTTGCCCCGGGGGTTTAACATACTTACTCCTCCTGAAAAACAAGCTTCTCCCGCAGCCGCTCCAGCGCGCGGCGTTCCAGCCGGGAGACCTGCACCTGGGACACGCCCAACACCCGGGCGGTCCTCTCCTGGGTCAGGCCATGGAAGAAACGCAGCTTCAGCACCGTCTGTTCCCGCTCCGAGAGGGCGGCCATGGCCTCCTCCAGGGCGAAGCGCTCCAGCAGCCGGTCCTCCTGGCCGTCGTCCCCCAGCATCTGCTCCAGGGTAAAGCGCTCCTCTCCCGCCTCCCGCTGCAGGGATTCCGCCGGACCGGCGGCGGCCTCCGCCTCGGCGATGTCCTCCGGGCTCAGGCCAAGCTCCGCCGACAGCTCTGACAGCGCCGGTTCCCTGCCCAGCCGCTGTTCCAGCCTGCTTCTGGCCTGCCGGATGCGCACAGCGCGTTCCTTCAGCCCCCGGCTGACCTTAACGCTGCCGTCGTCCCGCAAAAAGCGCTGGATCTCCCCCGCGATCTTTGGCACCGCGTAAGTGGAAAAGCGGGTTCCGAAGCCCGCGTCAAAGCCGCTGACCGCTTTGAGAAAGCCGATGCTGCCAAGCTGGAAAAGGTCGTCCGCCTCCACGCCCCGGCCGAAAAACCGGCGGACAATACTCCAGACCAAGCCGGTGTTCTCCTCCACCAGCCGCTCCGTGGCCGCAGCGTCCCCCGCCTGGCTGCGGCGAATCAGGGCAAGGGTCTCCTCCGGGTTCACTTTTTCGAGTGGATGCGGCGGGTCATGGTGACCGTCGTTCCCGCGCCGGGCTTTGACCGGACGCGCACCCGGTCCATGAAGCTCTCCATGATGGTGAAGCCCATGCCGCTGCGCTCCTCCCCGCCGGTGGTGAACAGCGGCTGCCGGGCCTTGTCCACGTCCGGGATTCCCCTGCCCCTGTCCTTGACCTGAATCTCCAGCTCATTTTCCTCCAGCAGCCGCGCCCGGACCCAGACCGTGCCGAGGCAGTCCGGGTAAGCGTGGACGATGGCGTTGGTTACCGCCTCGCTGACGGCGGTGCGGATGTCCCCCAGCTCGTCCAGGGTAGGGTCGAGCTGGGCGGCAAAGGCTGCGATGCTGCTCCTTGCCAGCGCCTCGTTGGCGCTCCTGGCGGGGAATTCCAGTTTTATGTAGTTGCGATGCTTCACGGGGTCACACCTCGCTTGTAAGAAGTTTTTCTGCTGCTGCGCTCCACGAACTACGCCTCGCTCTACGCCTCGCTGGCCAGCGTGGTCCGAAGCAGCCGCTGCAGGCCGGAGGCGTCGATCACCCGCGCCGGCTGGGGGGCCGCGTTTTCCACCCAGGCCGTTCCGCCGCAGCCCCGCATTCTGCGGCTCAGGCGCAGGATCAGGGCGATGCCCGAGCTGTCCATAAAGCTCAGGCCGCCGAGGTCCAGCACGCACTGTCTGGGCAGATACTCGTCCAGCAGCCGCTCGACGGCAGCAGCGGTCCCGGACGCCTCATGGTGGTCCAGCTCTCCCTGGAGATAGACCGTGAGACGCCCGGCGTCGTACGCGGAATACACTTTCATTCCCTCTGTTCCCTCCGTACCTTTCGTGTGGCAACAGTTTACCCGTTCCCCGGAAAAAAAGCCGTCGAAACCGGACAAGGCGCAAAAAAACCGCCCGCCGCGCTATTTCGGATAAGCGCGGCGGGCGGCAAGGAAACACTAAGGAAACGCTGATTAAAGCAACGTGTGCGATTGGCGAGCAAATTTTGTGTCCGCCAAGGCGCAAAAACCGCAGGAATACTTTGTGTATTTCAAGGTTTTTGTAACGCAGGCGGGCGCAAAATTTGCCGCCAAACGTGCGCGGGGATTTATTCAGCGTTTCCCTAAATATCGGAACAGGGGAAACGCTGCCCTGCCCGCAGGCGGCGCTGTCAGAAATTCCCCGTGGCGTACATCAGCGCGTTCAGGGCGGCGACGGGGGCGGTCTCGCAGCGGAGGATGCGCGGTCCCATGGAGCAGACCCGAAAGCCGGTCTTTGCTGCCAGCTCCGCCTCCCAGGGTTCAAAGCCCCCCTCCGGGCCGGTGATGACGGCGGCGGAGCGCACTACCCCCGCCTCCTCCAACGCCTGCTTCAGAGGGACCCGGTCCCCGGTCTCATAAAAAAAGAGGGGCAGCTCCGTTTTGATGGCGGCATCCAGCGCCCCGGCAAAGTCCTCTACGGCGCTGACAGCAGGAATCACCCCCCGGCCGGACTGCTTGGCGGCCTCCTCTGCGATGCGCTGCCAGCGGGAGAGCTTTTTCTCCAGCGCGTACCCGTCCGGCCTTGCCACACAGCGGTGGCTCAGGAAAAAGACGATCTCCGTCGCGCCGCATTCGGTGGATTTCTGCACCACGTAGTCCGCCCGCTCCCCCTGCTTGGGAAGTCCGGCCACCACCTTGACCTGGACGGTGGGCTCGGATGCGCAGGGCTCGATCTCCTCCACCTCGGCCTCCACTTCCCCGCTGCCGAAAGCCCGGATCACACACCTCCGGTCCGTACCCGCGCCGTCGCAGACCTCAATGCGGTCGCCGACGCGCAGGCGCAGCACCCTGGCGTGGTCCGCGTCCGCCCCCGTCAGCAGCACCGTTCCGCCCTTGGGACGGTTGCAGCCGGCCACAAAAAATCTCGCCATGCCGCTCAGCCTCCCGCCTGCGCAACGCTGAACCGGTTCTCAGGCGGCAGCGCGCTGAAAAAGACCGCCTCTCCGGTGAACAGGATCTCCTCCGGCTTGTCCCGGTAGAATGCCTCGCAGGTGGTGTAGCCCAGGAATGCCCCCTTTTTCTGGCAGGACGCGCGGACCAAGACCTCGCTATTGGCAAGCACGGGGCGGATGTAGTGCATGGACAGGCTGACCGTGGGGCCGCCCTCCCAGACGCCCATCAGCGCCTTGTTCAACATTCCGGCGGTAGTGTCCGCCATGCTGGCGATGATGCCGCCGTGGACGGTGCCCATGGGGTTCAGCGCCCAGTCGTCCAGGCAGAAGCGCACCAGAATGGTCCGCGCCGCCGTGTCCAGTTCCTCGATCTCCGGCCCCAGCCGTCGGGCAAAGGTGTCGGGAAGCTTGGCGTAGTAGTCCTGATAGTGGGCCATCCACTGCTCCGCCAGCGCCCGGTCCTGTTCTGTCATATCCCGTTCCTCCTGTTTCACTTTCGTTTTCATGCTCAAGGAAGCGCTGATGAAATCAACATGTGCGGTTGACGAGCAATTTTTGTGTCTGCCAAGGCGCAAAAGCCGCAGGAATACTTTGTGTATTTCAAGGTTTTTGCAACACTCTTGCGCGAGGGGACCCGCCGCAAAGCGGTGGGCGCGCATATCGCTCCGAGGCGCAAAATTTGCCGTCAAACGTACACGGGGATTTATTCGGCGTTTCCTCAAAGCAGCATGACGCCCTTTTCGGCGCAGGCTGCCTGATCCTCCGCGGGCCAGACGCCCGCCTGCACCTCGCCGATGTGGGCCTTGCCCAGCAGCAGCATGCTCAGGCGGCTCTGGCCGATGCCCCCGCCGATGGTCAGGGGCAGCTCGCCCCGCAGCAGCATTTTGTGGTAGGTCCGCTCCCGCCGCTCATCGCAGCCGGCCGCGGTGAGCTGGCTGTCCAGGGTTTCCGGGTCCACCCGGATGCCCATGCTCGACAGCTCAAAGGGGCACTGCAGCAGCTCGTTCCAGACCAGGATGTCCCCGTTCAGACTCCAGTCGTCGTAATCCGGGGAACGCCCGTCGTGGGGCTTTCCGCTGCGGAGCGGCGCGCCGATGCCCATGATAAACGCCGTGGGATGCTCCCGGAGATACAGGCTCTCCCGCTCCTTGGGCGTCCGGTCGGGCCAGCGGTCCTCCAGCTCCTGGGCCGTGACAAAGCTCACGCCGCGGCTGACCTTTGCCACCCGCACCAGCTTGGGGAAAATGGCCTGCAGCGTGTCCTGGGTGTCGCAGACCGCCTTGACGATGTCGATGACCGTGGTTTTCAGATAGTCCAGGTTCCGGTCCCGCTCGGTGATGACCTTCTCCCAGTCCCACTGGTCCACATAGACGCTGTGGAGGTTGTCCAGCACCTCCTCGTCCCGGCGAATGGCGTTCATGTCCGTGTAGATGCCCTTTCCGGGGAAAAAGCCGTAGCGGTGCAGCGCCATGCGCTTCCACTTGGCCAGAGACTGCACCACCTGTGCCTCTGAGCCGGTGACGGGGATGTCAAAGGACACGGGCCGCTCCACGCCGTTCAAGTTGTCGTTGAGGCCGCTCATCTCCTCCACGAACAGCGGCGCGGAAACCCGGTACAGGCTCAGCGCAGCAGAGAGGTTATCCTCAAACAGCCGGTGCAGCAGGCCGATGGCCCGTTGGGTGTCGTACCCGTTCAGCAGGCTGCGGTATCCGTCCGGAATGATAACTGACATGGTGATTCCTCCGTTTCTGGTATCTCCTTATTCGGAAAGCTCTTTCACGAACCGGAGGTAGTACTCCTCCGCCCGCTTCTTAAAGTTGCGCTCGATGCGTCTGGCCTGGTTTTCGTCCGCCGCCAGCAGCTTCAGGTCAAAAATGTTGCCCATCCCGTCGTTCACGGCCAGATAGACGGTGACGCCCTTGTCCGTGCGCTCGTGGTTGGCCAGGATCAGCTCCATCCGCCGCATCTCCTCGATGACGGGCTCCATGGTCCGCTCCGCCTTGGCCCGGACGGAATAGGGCAGGGTGTTTTCCAGCACCTCGCAGTTGCGGCTCCCCTTGGCCGTGACCAGATAGCCGTCCTCCGTCTCCTCCGCCTGGGCAGAATTGACCAGCTCCGCCAGACAGACCTTGTAATCGAAGTAGTTGATCCCCCCGTCGATGAGCACCAGGTCCGCCAGCTTTTCTCCGTCGATGGCGGCGGGAAGATGGCGCAGCACGAACAGGATCAGCAGCTTGATATCAAATTTTTCGTGGATGAAGCCATAATTCCCTTCCATTTTCCGTCACCCTTTCAAAACCTGATAATTATACATCATTTTACGCCATTCGTACAGCAAAAAATTGCGGTCGCGGAAAAAAAAGTTTCCAGCGGCGCTTTTCCACGTTTTTTCCGCGGCAGCGGGCATACTGATAGCGAAAAAAACAGATCGCCGGGCCGTGCGCCCGGCGGCGGAAAGGAGCATAAGCGCAATGAAATATATCAGCGGCATGGGCGCCGGTCTGTTGGCCGGCATGTGCATCGGCATGGCGATGGCCCCGATGAAAGGAAGCCGCTCCCGTCAGGTTCGCTCCGCGATGAAGCGCATGGGACAGGCCATCGAGGAGTTCGGAAGCTCCCTATTTTAGGAAACGCTGATTCATCCGTCTTCGGCATCTGCCGGCAAATTTTCGCCGGCTCTGCGTTGCAAAAAGTTTGAAATACACAAAGTATTCCTGCACTTTTTGCGCCTTGATCCGGCGAAAATTAGCTCGACATCTGCTCTTGCCTGATTTCGTCAGCGCTTCCTTAAATTCCAAGCCTTCCTCCCGTGACGGGAGGAAGGCTTTTTTGCTTGCAGGGCTTCATTCACTGTTTGGAACTGTCCCGAAATAACTTGCACATTCTGGCTGGCCTTTTTCACCGGCAGGTGCGTTGTCCAAGCTTGAAATACACAAAGTATTCCTGCGCTTTTCCGCCTCGCTGCCGGCGAAAAATCCTGCGCCATAATTGCGCAATTTATTTCGTGACAGTTCCTTTCTGTAGATAACTGCGCACCGCCCCGGCAAGGTAGAGGGACCCGAAAGCCACGACAGGGGTATTCTCCCCCGCCAGGCACAGGGCATGATCGACCCCCTCCGGGATAGAGGCGCAGGCAACGGCCCGTGCGCCCCTGCCGGTCAGATAGTCCCGGAGCTTGTCCGCCGGAAGGCGGCGCGGGCTGTCCGGCGTGACGCAGACAAAGGTCTCGCCGTAGGGCAGCAGCAGGGAGAAGATGCTTTCATAGTCCTTATCCGCCAGCACGCCGGTGAGAAAGATTACCTGTTTGCCCGGCAGGAGCTGGTCCAGCCCGGCGGCAAGGGCCTCCGCGCACTGGGGATTGTGGCCCCCGTCCAGCAGAAACAGCGGCTTGCGGAGCAGCACCTCCATCCGGGCGGGCCAGCGCACCGCAGCGAGGCCCTCCTCCACCGCCGTCTCGGGGACGGACCAGCCCCGGCTGCGCAGCGCCTCCACGCCTGTCAGCACCAGGGCGGCATTGTGCAGCTGGTGGGGCCCCAGCAGGGAGAGAAAACAGGGTTTCCCGTCCCAGGCAAAGCGCTGGCCGTCCAGGCCCGCGTCGATGGGCCGGAGCCGGGAGAAGTCCGTCAGATAGAACGGAACGGACGATTCCGCGCAAGTCCGCGCAACCACCTCCGTCGCCTCGGGCGCGCCGTCATAGCAGACGCAGACCGTCCCGGGCTTGACGATGCCGGCCTTGGCGGAGGCGATCTCGGCAAGGGTGCTGCCCAGGTATTCCGTGTGCTCCAGACCGATGTTGGCGATGACCGCCAAAAGCGGCGCGTCGATGGCGTTGGTGCTGTCCAGAGCGCCGCCCATGCCCACCTCCAGGACCACGATGTCGCAGCGCTCTTCCCAGAAATACTGCATCGCCACGGCGGTGACCAGCTCGAACTGGCTGGGGTGGTCCTCCATGGCCTCCGCGATGCCCATGACCCGCTCCGTCAGCTCCGCGAGGCGGAGGTCCGGGATATTCTCCCCGTTGATCTGGATGCGCTCCTGGAACTGCTGGATATAGGGGGAGATGTAAAGTCCGGTTTTGAAGCCCGCCCGGCGCAGGATCGCGTCAAACATGGCGCAGGTGCTTCCCTTGCCGTTGCTCCCCGCGACGTGGATGAATTTCAGCTTCTTCTGGGGATCGCCCAGGGCGGCGAGGAGCGCGCGGGTGCGTCCCAGCCCCAGCCGGGTGGTGCTCCAGCCATAGTTTTCAATGTAAGAAATGGCCTCAGTGACGGTCACGCTGTTTCCTCCTGTCGGTTTGCGCTTGAATTGTTTCGGAAGCGCTGTGTTTCCGGTTATGATTCGCTGTCTTTCGTTCCGTCCAGGCTATTCTGCGGCGGAACATACAGGCGTCGCATGGATACCAAAAGCGGCGGCAGCGCCAGGGAGTAAACCGCCGTCCGCGCCGCCCAGAGCGCGAGACGCAGGGCCAGCGCCCCCAGAATGATGCCCGGAAAATAGTAGCCGTAAATTTTGCTGTCCAGATACAGGGTAAAGGTGTTCAGCGCCGTGATCAGCATTTCGCACAGCCCGACGGAAAATGCCGTCTGCCGCCTTGTCAGGACAAAACCGCGCCGTTTTGCGTACGCTCCCGCGCACAGCCCGCACAGCGCATAGGGCAGCACCCACAGCGCCGTGGTGGCGGAGACGCCGTAGCGCAGCAGCTGGTAGAGCAGCGTGCCCACGCCCCCCACCGCCATGCCGTCCAGGGGACCGAACAGCAGCCCGCCCAGCAGCACCGGAACGCTCTCAAAGGTCAGCTTCACGTTGCCAAAATCCAGGGCAAGCCAGCCCAGAACGGCGCACATGGCGCAGAGCATGGCGTCCAGCACAAGCTGCCGGGTGGTAAAACGGTTCATACGCGGCCTCCTTTCAAGGCAGTGGGATAAGGAACTGTCCCGTAATTATTTCCCGATTCTGGCTGGTCTAAATCACCATATGCATCGTTGCCGTCGTTTGCGATACACAAAGTATCGCCGCACTCCGTCGCCTCGCCTATGGCGATTTATCCTGCGCCATAATTCGGGAA
>JAFTBW010000094.1 GCA_017455015.1 Oscillospiraceae bacterium
AATTCGCATGGTTCCTCCTTTTATCTCCCGTTGCCTCGCCTCAGTTCCGCGCCGCAGCGCGGAATAAAATGAAATCAATTCTGCCTGGGCGGCTTGGACAGCCGCACCCACGGAAAAATCCGTACCCTATCCCTCCCCCTCCAGGGGGAGGGACAAAGCGGCAATACAAAATTTGGCCTCACCCACCGCTTCGCGGTCCACCCTCCCCCTGATGGGGGAGGGATGTGGTGCGGGTTTTTCCGCGGGTGCGGCTATCCAACCCGCTCAGGTAGATTTTTTCCTTTTTGTGAATTACCAAAGCCACATCCGGGAATAGCGGTGCAGGAACGTCACCACCTGCGCCCGGGTGCAGACGCCGTAAGGGTCAAACTCCCGGTCGGAGACGCCCTCGGTGATGCCGCGCTCCAGCGCCCAGCCCACGGCGTCGTAATACGGCGCGTCCAGCGGCACGTCCCAGAAGGGGTTCTCCGCCCCGGTGAGACGGCCGGACAGCATCCAGAGATCCGTCACCAGGGCCGCGCGGGTGCACTGCTCGCCCCGGGGAAACCAGGTGCCGGAAACAAGCCCCTCGCCGTAGGCCCAGAGGGCGGATTTGTAGTACCAGTCCGTCTCGGTCACGTTGGAAAAGGGGTTGGCGCCGTAGGGCTCCGGGCAGCCCTCCTCCCGCCAGAGGAAGGTCAGCACCTCCGCCGTGGAGCAGACCTGCTCCGGGGAGAAAAGCCCGTAGCCCGTTCCCTCGGTGATGCCGGCGGAATAGGCCCAGCCCACGGAGGTGAAATACCAGGAATCCATGGACACATCCAGAAAGACGCCGGGGGCGATGTAGTCCGCCGGGGCCGCGGGCAGGCCCGTGACCAGACCCCGCAGCTCCTCCAACTGCTGCCAGCAGTCGGCCTGCCTGGGCTCCGCCTGGGCTTTTGCACCGGGGTAGACCACCGCCGCGGGGGTCAGGCAGCCGGCCACGAAATTGAAGTCCTCCTCACTGCACTCCATGCCGTCCATCTCGCAGACCCAGCCGGAGAGGACGGTGCTCCGCCGCTCCCGGGTATAGACCGCCTCGCGGCGCAGGGTATGGAATTGCAGCAGCGTGCCGGGGTGGTACAGGCGGATCTCGGTCACGTCCGAGACGTTTGCCTGGGCGGAGTGCTGCCAGACGGCGTAGACCGTCTGCGGCTCCGGCTCCCGGTCATACCACTCGTCCCAGGCCTTCTGCGCCTCCTCGTCCCCCGGCTCGGGCTTCTCCGGCTCCGGCGGGTCCCAGGTCCAGCCCGCGGCGCCCACCCAGGCCTCGCTCCGCCCGTCCTGGGTGTAGAGCAGCCGGGTACTCAGCAGCGGGACACTGTCCACGGCGGTGAGCTTCAGCTCCGGGTCCGGGCTCCCCTCCTGCCGGACGGACTTGACCTGCCATTTCAGGCCGTAGAGGCTGAAATACCAGTCGTTGCCCACGGGCCAGGTCAGCAGCAGCTCCGGAGAGCCGTTCCCGTCCAGGTCCCGGAGCATGCCTCCGGCGTAGCCGCCGGTCTGGGCGAACAGATTTTCCACCACCGGCGCGTACAGCGACGGGGCGTAGCTCTGGCCCGCCTTGTACGCCGCCAGCTCCTCCTCGGTGTAGCCGTACAGCACCGCGTCCTCCGCCGTGTGCTGATAGGGCGGCTCCTCCGGCTCCTCCTCCCATCCGGCCGCCCGGATCTGCGCCGGCAGGGCAAGCGCCAGCAGCGCCGCCAGCGCCGCGGCGAACATGCGGTGGTTTTTCCGTTTCATAGCCGTCTGTCTCCCCTCGCTGATCTCGTTTTGCCCGGCCGCCCGCCGGCGTCCGGGGCGCTTTGGAGGACATTGTACCACAAAAAGCCGGTGCGGAAAAGACGGAACCTTGCGTTTTTTTGCCTGAGGAAGCGCTGAATCTCCCGGTTTTTCCCTCGAAACCCCGAATATGACAAATGATTACAAAATTTTTCAAAATTTTTCTGAAAAACCTCTTCCACTTCTCGGCCGAATATGTTATATTAGGATAGCTAGTGTATGCGGACGGGGGGATTCTCCGCGCCGCCGGGCACACGGCATTAGGAACTGTGAAGAAATCAATTTTCAATTTTGCCGGAGCATGGGGCGTCGCTGGCGAGGCGGAGGAGCGCCGCGATACTTTGTGTATCGCAAGCACTTGCAACGCGGCCAGAGGCGGCCCAGGCCCGGCAAAATGAAAAGTTATTTTTGAACAGTTCCTTATACTACACAGAAATCGAGGAATCCACATGAGCACGAACAGAAAAAGAGTTTTCACCTCCGAATCCGTCACGGAGGGACATCCCGACAAAATCTGCGACCAGATCAGCGACGCGGTGCTGGACGCCATCTTCACCAACGACCCCCAGGCCCGCGTGGCCTGCGAGACCGCCTGCACCACCGGCATGGTGATGGTGATGGGGGAGATCTCCACCAAATGCTACGTGGACATCCCCGCCGTGGTGCGGAAGACCGTCTGCGACATCGGCTACGACCGGCCGGAGTACGGCTTTGACGGCAATAGCTGCGCCGTGCTCACCGCCATCGACGAGCAGTCCGGGGACATCGCCATGGGCGTGGACAACTCCCTGGAGAGCAAGGAGGGCAAGGCCGACGCCGGGGACACCGGAGCCGGCGACCAGGGCATGATGTTCGGCTACGCCTGCGACGAGACGCCGTCGCTTATGCCGGCCCCCATATGCTACGCCCACGCGCTGACCAGGCGGCTGGCCGCCGTGAGAAAGTGCGGGGAGCTCGACTTCCTGCGGCCCGACGGCAAGGCCCAGGTCACGGTGCGCTACGACGAAAAGGGCGCGGTGGAGACAATACCCGCCGTGGTCGTCTCCGCCCAGCACAACCCGGATATCTCGATCGAAACGCTGC
>JAFTBW010000095.1 GCA_017455015.1 Oscillospiraceae bacterium
GCGCTGTCCCGGCGTTTCGCGGAGGTACCCATTGACGCGGTCTATTCCAGCGACCTGACCCGAACCCAGACCACCGCGCTGGCCATTGCCCGCCCCCGGGGTCTGACGGTGCGCAGGGAGCCGCTGCTGCGGGAGGTGGGCGTCGGCGTCTGGGAGGACAGAACCTGGGTCTGGCTGGGAAAGTTTGAGCGGGAGCAGTTGGAGGCCTTTAACTCCGATTCCGCCCGCTGGCGTGTGGCGGAGGCGGAAACCATGGAGCAGGTGCGCGACCGGATGCTCCATGGGCTGCGGGACATCATCGCGGCCCATCCGAATCAGACTGTAGCCCTGTTCAGCCACGGCATGGCGCTGCGGCTGCTGCTGGGCGCGCTGCAGGGACTGACGCTGGAGGAGACCGACCGGCTGGGACACGGGGAAAACACCTCGGTTTCCAAGCTCGAGGCGGATGAAACCGGCATCCGTGTGGTCTTTGCCACCGACGCTTCCCATATTACCGACGAGATCTCCACCTTGCGCCGGCAGCTGTGGACTAGGAACAAGGGCGGTCTTGAGCCGGGCATCTGGTTCACGCCGGATTCAGCGGTAGCGGGACGCTTTCTGGTGATGCAGGAGGATGAGCGTGTCGGCGCGGTGGCCGTCAGTCCCTGTGAGGATGGCGCAGTGCAGATAGACGAGCTTTGGATGGACAACTCGGTACGTGGACAGGGACTGGGTATCCGTCTGGTGGGACAGGCTGTGTCCCATATGCGCGCGCTGGGCTGCGACTTCCTGCGTGTTGCTCTGCCGCGGGATAACGCGCTGGGAGGGCGCCGCGCGCTGGCATACGGCTTCTCCGAGGCCGGAGAGACCGTGGAAAAACGGATTTTTGTCAAAAGCTTCCGCAGCGACGAAGCCTTCCGGATCGCGCGGTTTGACGAGGCGATGCGGCATGCCTGAGACCATTGAAATTCGCTCCAGCTCCATCAATCTGGTGTCGCTGGGCCTTCTGTTGCTGAGCCTGACCGTATTTTGCGGCAGCTGCCTGCGTATGCCCTATCCTTACGCGCGGGTGGTGGGGCTGATCTGCGTGTGTTTTTTCCTCCTCACCGGCGCTGCGGGCGGCTATTATCTTTACCGCAACCGGACGCTTTTGGAGATCGGCAGAGGCGGCTTTTTCGCAATGGGGATCTATGTTCCCTGGGAGGAGATTGCGGACATCTGGACCTCAGAGAAGGCAGGCGGCTTGCTACAGCGCCAGATTGCCGTCCGGCTGGAGAACGCGGAGCGCTTTGCCGGGACGATTCCCTTCTGGCGTGTGCTGCTTTTGAAGCTGAACAACCGGCTGTACGGCTCGGAGCTGTACATTGACGTGACGCTGGCGGGAGAGCGCACGGAGGACATCGGCAGATGGATGCGGGAGAAATGGCTCTCGCGCTTGGAATCACAATCATAAAAAGATGGGCTTTCTTTCCGAAATCCCATCTTTTTATTGACTTATCAGAAGGAAACCAACTCTTCCTGCGGCTTTTCGCAGGGCTTCACGTCCTCTACGTAGAGCACCGGGCCGTCGCCCTGATAGGCCTCGAAATACTCCTTTTTGCACGTTGCCGTGAACTCGATCCAGTCTCGGTTCTTGTA
>JAFTBW010000096.1 GCA_017455015.1 Oscillospiraceae bacterium
CCCGCGTCAGAAGAAGCCAACTCCATTCCGCTTCCGCCTGGCGGCGCAAGCTGCATATCCGTTGGCTCCTTCTTCCTTTTCCCCAGCGTGCCCGCTTCGCTGGGCCACGCCGGGGTCCCCTTGTGGGGGGACCGCCGGCCCAACGGGCCGGTGGTGGGTGAGGTCATCCACCTCCCAGCTTCCGGAGATGATCCCACGCCCCTCATCCGTCAGCCGCCTTGCGTGAGACGGCGGCTGCCACCTTCCCCCGGCGGGGGAAGGCTTTAAAACAACTGGCACACCAGCTCCGCGTATCCGGCGGGATCGTCCAGACTGAGGCCGGCGATAAGCTTCGCCTGGGCCAGCAGAATCTTCGCCAGACGCTTTGCCCGCTCGGAATCCTCCCCGTAGGCCTTTTGCAGCGCCGCGAAAGCGGGGTGGGAGCCGTTGAGCTCCAGCACCTTTTTGGCCTTGAGGTTCTCGGTCTCCGCGCCGGGCAGGGACTCGAAATACTTCTCCACCTCCAGGGTGATCTCGCCCTCGGTGGTCAGGCAGACCGGGTGGGTCTTGAGCTTGTGGCTCAGGCGCACGTCCGTCACCTCTCCGGCCAGGGTCTCCTTGACGAAGTCCAGCAAATCCTTGTTTTCCTCTGCCTTTTTCTCGGTGTCGGCCTTTTCCAGGTCCGTCTCCAGGCCCAGGTCGTCGGCGCTGACGTTGCAGAACTTCTTATCGTTGTAGCCGTCCAGCAGCCGCAGCACAAAGTCGTCCGCGTCGTCGGTCATGTAGAGGATGCCGAAGCCCGCGTCCCGCACCTGCTCGGTCTGGGGCAGGGCGGCGGCCCGCTTTGCGTTCTCCGCGGCGGCGTAGTAAATCATTTTCTGACTGTCCGGCATCTTTTTTGTATACTCGTCCAGGCTCATGAGTCCGTCGCCGAAAGAATTTTCGTAGACCAGCAGGTCCTTTAACAGGTCCTTTTTCATGCCGTAGTCGCTGACGACGCCGTATTTGATCTGCATTCCGAAGGCTTTCCAGAACTTGGCGTAGCCCTCTTTGTCGTTGTCGAGCAGTTTTTTCAGCTCGGATTTGATCTTTTTTTCCAGATTTCCGGCGATGACCTTGAGCTGCCGGTCGTGCTGCAGCAGCTCCCGGGAGATGTTCAGGCTCAGGTCGGGGGAGTCCACCACGCCCCGGACAAAGCGGAAGCAGTCCGGCAGCAGGTCGGCGCAGCGGTCCATGATGAGCACGCCGCTGGAGTAGAGCTGAAGCCCCGGCTGGTAGTCCCGGGTGTAGAAGTCGTAGGGGGCCTTGGCGGGGATGAAGAGCATGGCCCGGTAGGTCACTGCGCCCTCGGCGTTGACCCGGATGACGGCAAGCGGCTCCTCAAAGTCGTGGAACTTGTCCTTGTAAAACTGCTTGCACTCCTCGTCGGTGGCCTCGCCCCGGCTGCGCTGCCAGATGGGGACCTGGGAGTTGACGGTCTCCTCCCGCGTCTCGGTGACGTACTCGGTCTTGGGCTTGCCGTCGGCGTCCGTCTCGCCCGTCTCCTTCTGCTCGTAGTGCTCCACGTCCATGACGATGGGCCAGCGGACGTAGTCGGAGTACTTTTTGACCAGCTCCTTGATGCGCCAGGTGTCCAGATACTCGCCGTAGCGGTCCTCGTCCGCGTCGGGTTTGAGGTGCATGACGACGTCGGTGCCGGGCTTTTCCCGCTCGCAGGGCTCCACGCTGTAGCCGTCCGCGCCCTCGGATTCCCACCTTGCGCCCCCGTCCGTGCCGTATTTCCGGGAGATCACGGTCACCTTGTCCGAGACCATGAACGCGCTGTAAAAGCCCACGCCGAACTGGCCGATGATGTCCACGTCGGCCTGCTCCGCCTTGTCCGCGGCCATGTCCTTGCGGAACTGGAAGGACCCGCTGTTGGCGATGACGCCCAGATTCTCCTCCATCTCTTCCGCGGTCATGCCGATGCCGTTGTCGGAGACGGTGATCGTCCTGTTTTCCTTGTCCAGCGTGATCCGGATACGGAAATCCTCGCGGCTCATGCCCACGCCCTCGTCGGTGAGCGACAGATAGCAGAGCTTGTCAATGGCGTCGGAGGCGTTGGAGATAATCTCCCGGAGAAAGATCTCCCTGTGGGTGTAGATGGAGTTGATCATCATGTCCAGCAGCCGTCTGGATTCCGCCTGGAACTGTTTTTTTGCCATGGTATTGCTTCCCTCCAAAAAATCATTCGGCAGCACCGCCGCTTGCGCCCGGGGCGCAGCGCGTCCTGTCCGCCGCGCGCTTTGGAAACGCTGAATAAATCCCCGCGCACGTCTGGCGGCAAGTTTTACGCCCGCCCGCGTCGCAAAAACCTTGAAATACACAAAGTATTCCTGCGGTTTTTGCGCCTTGGCGGACACAAAATTTGCTCGCCAGGTGCACACGCTGATTGAATCGGCGCTTCCCTTTTGCTGTCCTGCGCGCGGCAATTATACTATTATATCACTTTTTGCCGCGGAGGCAAGAGCCGCGGCGGATAATTCACCGTCTGTTCACGAAAAAGGCTCCCATGCCCCGGAGCGGGATTTCGGGCATCCTGTCCCGCAGAATGTCCAACAAAACATTGGGGGTCCGGACAGCCCAAACATTGGCAGGGCAAAAAAACCGCAAACCATTGCAATTCCTTAATTTTTTGTTGTTGACTCCGGCCCGGAAATCTGTTATGATGGAAACCGCGATTGGGTGAAATCGCTGAACCACCATGCGAATGGGGAGGAGATCAAATGGCAGAATATACAAAAGACCAATTGGCCCGTCTGATTATTGGAAAGCTCCAGCGGAACTTCGGCCGCACCGTGGACCAGGCGCACCTGATCCACATGTTCAAGGCCTGTGCGCTTGTCCTGCGCGACATCATGGCTGCCCACGGCAGCACCTCGGAGCGCCTCACCCATGTGGCTCACAAGCGGCAGGTGCATTACCTGTCCATGGAGTTTTTGATGGGCCGCTCTCTGGAAAAAAACGCCTACAATCTGGGCGTGCTGGAGGAGCTGAAGGAGGCCATCGAGTTTCTGGGCTTCGACTCCGGCGAGCTGTTTGAGACGGAGCCGGACGCCGGCCTCGGCAACGGCGGCCTGGGGCGTCTTGCGGCCTGCTACCTGGACTCCATGACCACGCTGGAGATCCCCGCCACCGGCTATTCCATCTGCTACGAGCTGGGCATCTTCAAGCAGAAGATCGTGGACGGCCAGCAGGTGGAGCTGGCGGACCACTGGCTGGACCTGGGCGACGCCTGGCTCATCACCAAGGTGGACGAGACCGAGGAGGTCCGTTTCGGCGGCACCGTGGAGTACAACTGGAAGGACGGGCGCAACTACCCCGTCTACACCGGCTATACCAGCGTTCTGGCCATTCCCAAGGATATGGAGATCGCCGGCTACGGCACGGAGCACACCAACACCCTCCGGCTCTGGGACGCCAAGAGCCCCACGCCGGTGGATATGAGCCTCTACTCCTCCGGCGACTATCTGAAGGCCGTGGAGCAGCAGGCCATGGCGGAGGTCATCGCCAAGGTTCTCTATCCCGACGACAACCACTATGAGGGCAAGTCCCTCCGTCTGCGGCAGCAGTATTTCTTCGTCTCCGCCACGGTGCAGTCCATTGTGCGCAAGCACCGGGAGGAGTACGGCACCCTGCGCAACTTCCACGAGAAGCACGTGATCCAGATCAACGACACCCACCCGACCCTCGCCATCCCCGAGCTGATGCGCATCCTCCTGGACGAGGAGGGCTACGATTGGGAAGAGGCGTGGAACATCGTGACCCACACCGTGGCCTACACCAACCACACCGTTCTGGCCGAGGCGCTGGAGCGCTGGCCCCAGAGCCTGGTATCGGGACTTCTCCCCCGGATCTGGGACATCATCCGGGAGATCGCCGCCCGCTACCAGCGCGATTTGGAGGCGTATTTCGAGGGCGACATGGGCCGCGTGGCGCGCAACGCCATCATCTGGGACAACGAGGTCCGGATGGCGAACCTGTGCATCTGCGCCTGCTACGCCGTGAACGGCGTGTCCGCCCTGCACTCGGACATTCTGCGGAAGGATGTGTTCTTCGACGCCTGCCAGCGCGAGCCCGCCAAGTTCAAGAACGTGACCAACGGCATCGACCACCGCCGCTGGCTCAGCGAGATCAACCCGGCCCTGGACAGCCTGATCCGGGACTGCACGGGCGGCGACGGCTATCTGCTGGACCCCAGCCGGATGCAGCTTCTGGAGGACTACGCCGACGATGCCGGGGTGCTGGAGCGCATCGGCCAGATCAAGGCGGAGAACAAGCGTCGCTTCGCGGCCTATGTGGAGAAAGAGCACGGCATCCTCCTGAACACGGACGCCATGTTCGACGTGCAGGTCAAGCGGCTGCATGAGTACAAGCGCCAGCTTCTGAACGTGATCCACATCATCTACCTCTACCTCCACATGAAGGAGAACCCCAACTTCGACTTCACCCCGCGCACCTACCTCTTCGGCGCGAAGGCCGCTCCCGGCTACTATCTGGCCAAGCGGATTATCCGCCTGATCAACGACGTGTCCAAGCGGGTCAACAACGACCCCGTCTGCCGCGACCGGCTCCAGGTCTATTTCCTGGAGAACTACCGCGTCTCCCTGGCCGAAAAGCTCATGCCCGCCAGCGAGCTGAGCGAGCAGATCTCCACCGCCGGCAAGGAGGCCAGCGGCACCGGCAACATGAAGTTTATGATGAACGGCGCGCTGACCATCGGAACCCTGGACGGCGCCAACGTGGAGATGCACCAGCAGGTGGGCGATGACAACATCTTCCTCTTCGGCCTGACCGCCAGCGAGGTGGCGGACCTGAAGCAGCGCGGCTACTACGCCTACGACTACTACATGAGCAACCCCGACCTCAAGTGGGTGGGCAAGCTCTTGAACGACGGCTTTGAGGAGGGCAACAACTATGCGGACATCACCCGCCGCCTGGTCACGGGCGACGGAGGCATGGCCGACGAGTACATGCTCTTCGCGGATTTCGAGAGCTACAAGGCCGCTCAGCAGCGGGCCGGCGCGACCTACCGTGACCAGAAGAAGTGGAACCGCATGAGCCTGATCAACGTGGCCCGCTCCGGCATCTTCGCCGCCGACCGCTCCATCCGCGATTACGCGGACGACATCTGGAACGTGCCCCACAGGTAATCTGAAAAACCGATTAGCGATCCTGCCGTTTTGTTTGTATCTTCCGCAGGAACCGGAGAGGCGTCGGCTTCTCCGGTTCCTGCGGAGGTTTTTCTTGCGATAGGGTCTTTTCTTTTTGCCGGAAAACGTGTATAATACAAAATGGCGTGTTATCCCCGCTGCCGGGACCGGGCGGCGGCATTCCGGAGGTTTGGGATGAAACGAGTTTTTTCAAAATATATCGCCGTTCTGATTTTGGCGGCCGTGGCTGCCGGACTGACGGGTTTTGCCTCTGCCGCCGCCGCGGCGGAGGAGGCCGCGGAGCCGGAGCAGGGCTACATAGATCCCCTGCCGGACGCCCCGGCGGATTCCGTTCCTGCCGCGCAGGAGGAGTATGCCGGTCCGGAGGAGGGGCAGCAGAGCGCTGCCGGAGAGGAGGAACCCGCCTGGGACGCCGGTACGCCGGAGGAAACCGGAGCCGGAGACCCCGCCGCATCCCCGGAGGAGGGCGCCATCGAACCGGAGAGTGCCGCCGGGCAGGAGGGCGCCATCGACCCGGAGAGTGCCGCCGGCCAGGAGGGCGCCATCGACCCTGAGGACGGCGCCGGCGCTGCGGGCGGCGATGAGGCGGCGGAGGGAACGCACCCGGCGGAGGAGCCCGCCGTTGTGACGCCGCCGGGCGGCTGGAGCCTCCCCCGGGACGACGACCCCATCCCCTCCAAGGAGATTCCGGCGGACGACCCCCGCTTTCTGGACAAGAGCTGGGACGAGGTGGTTGCGAACTTCTTCTCCGAGCGGCGCATCGACCCGAGCTGCGCCGGCATCGCCTACTACAACACCGTCACCGGAGAGGAGTACGATCTGAACGGCGAGACGTATTTTTATGCCGCCAGCCTGTACAAGGTCCCGCTGAACATGTACCTGAGCGAGCTGGTCTACAAGGGGGAGCTGGGCTACACGGACGAGATCTTCGGCATCTCCTATGAGGCCCTGCAACGCTCGAGCGTGCAGTTTTCCTCCAACATCAGCAGCGACCTGCTGCAGCAGTACATCGGCTCTCAGCAGCAGTACCTGGATGCGGTGCGGCCTTTCTACGCGGATGAGGACGAGGATTTCAACACCCGCCACACTTATTATAATACATTCACGGCCAAACAGTTCCTCCACGCCCTGAAGATGCTGTACGCCGAGCCGGAGCGCTACCCCGGCGTGCTGGACCGGATGCGCGACGCCAACCCCGGCGCCTACTTCAAGCTCAAGGAGCGCCGCTTCGTCATCGCCCAGAAGTACGGCTACTACTACGACGACGACCTGGGGGCCATCAACGCCATCGGCGTCATCTACACGGACGAGCCGATCCTTCTGGTGATGATGAGCAAATACCTCCCCGGCGGTTCCTACACTCTGGGGGAGTTTTGCGTGGAGATGTGCGACTACGCCCAATATTGGGCCGGCGTCCGGGACCGGGAGCGGGCGGAGACCGCCTCCACGGTGCTGGACGAGGCCATTCCCCTGCTGGAGAGCCGGGAAAACGCGGTGCTGGCGGCATACGCCGAAACCAACCCGGAGCCCACGCCGGAGCCGGAGAGCGCCTCCGCCCCCGGAGGGGGGTCCTCCGGCGCGGCGGAGCTGGCCGCCGGACAGGAACGGCTGGTTGACGCGGAGCTGGCCGCCGCCGCGGCCGCGGCGGAGCTGGAGGCCTCCAACGCCCGCCGGAAAACGGTTATTCTGGCAGGCGCGGCGCTGCTGGCGCTGATCCTTGTGGCCGTCCTGATCCGGGCGGGCCGGGCCAGGACAAGGGTGCGGATGCTGCCCCTGGCGATCCTGCCCGCGCTGCTTGCTCTGGGCATCGGCTGCGACATGCCAGCCTCCGCCGATGCCGCGACCCTCCGGGACCCGGACGCGGAGGAGACCGCGGCGGTCTCCGTCCTGCTCACCGACAGCCGGGGGCGCGTCTGGCGGATCGCCCCCACGGAAGCGCCTCTGCCGGAGCGAGTCCTTGCCATGCGGAACGGCTGCCCGCCCTTTGTGGGACTGTGGACGGTGCGCGTGTGCGGCGCGGAATTTGCCAACACCGCCACGGAAGCCGTGTTTCCTGCCGCCGGTCTGACAGAGGAGGAGCTGACCGCCGCCCTGGCCTGGCTGCCCAATCTGCGATGCGCGGACCTCTGCGCCACGGACTGCTCCAATGAGACGGCGGAGGCCCTGATGGCCCGGTTTCCGGGGCTGCGTGTGGTCTGGACGGTCCGCGCAGCCGCCTTTCGGGTCCGCAGCGACGCCCAGTGCTTCTCCACCCAGCAGAACCTCTACCGGACCCATCTTTATACGGACGCGGAGCTTGCGCCCATCTTTCGCTACTGCACCGGCCTCCGGGCGCTGGACGTGGGTCACAACGCCCTGCGGGACTTAAGTCCCATCGGGCTTTTGACGGATCTGCGGGTCCTGATCATCGCCGACAACCCGGTAAGAGACTTAAGCCCGCTGCAAAACCTGACCGGACTGGAATATCTGGAGCTGTTTTTGCGCAATGACGTGACGGATTTCAGCCCCCTGGGGAGCCTGACAAAGCTGGTGGACCTGAATGCCGGCTTCTGCCGCGGGCTGGACGACCTGGATTTCCTGGACGGCCTGGACGCGCTGGAGCTGGCTTGGTTCCCGGCAAAGCACCAGCGCATCCCCGCCCCGGCGCGGGAGCAGGCTGCCCAGGCGCATCCGCAAACCCGCTTTGTCTTTTACAACGGGACCAACTCCTCCACTGCCGACGGCTGGCGGACCACGGAGCGAAACATCGCCATCCGCACCGCCTTCCGCAACTGGCGGGAGGTAACGGCGTTTTCGTCCTGGGACGCCGTGGAGTACCGTGCCGGCGCAAAGCTGAGCTACTGCGTGGCCGAATACGTTTAAAGCCTTCCCCCTCCGGGGGAAGGTGGCAGCCGCCGTCTCACGCAAGGCGGCTGACGGATGAGGGGCGTGGGATCATCTCCGGAAGCTGGGAGGTGGATGACCTCACCCACCACCGGCCCGTTGGGCCGGCGGTCCCCCCTCCCCCTGATGGGGGAGGGAGAAAGCGG
>JAFTBW010000002.1 GCA_017455015.1 Oscillospiraceae bacterium
AGGATAAATCGTCATAGGCGAGGCGGCGGAGCGCGGCGATACTTTGTGTATCGCAAGCGACGGCAACGAAGCATATGGCGATTTAGACCAGCCAGAATGCACAAGTTATTTGGAGACAGTTCCTAACCCGGGTAAACCGGAAAAGTGGTCAGTGGTCAGTGGTCAGTGGTCAGTGGTCAGTGATATAGACGGATCACAAATCTCCGGATAAAAAGATTTTGCCATTTTGCGAAATCTTTCGGCCATAAGTGGCCTAATATCCGGCCTCAAAAAAGATTAGCCGTACCTAACCGTCTGCTATTATAGTTAGGCCAGGCTAATTTGTCAAGACATTTTTTTAACCGTTGATTTTCAAAACGCCGTGTGGTAAACTTTGATTAATTAAAAAAGGGAGGACGCTTCCATGACAATGCAGGAATCCGGGGAAATGTACCTTGAGACGGTCTATATCCTGTCCCAAAGGTCGCCGAGCGTCCGCGGAATAGACGTCGCTGAATACATGGGGTATTCCAAGCCATCCGTCAGCCGGGCCATCGGTCTGCTCAAAAAAGCCGGATTCGTGCGCACCGACGAATCGGGCTCCATCAAGCTGACAGAGGCGGGAGTAGAAAAGGCGAAGAAAATCTATGAGCGCCACGTTGTCCTCGCAAGGCTGCTTCAGAATCTCGGCGTGGACGAGGCGACCGCTACCGACGACGCCTGCCGCATGGAGCACTATATCAGCGACACATCCTTTGCGGCCATCAAGGCGCACATGCTGAAATACGGCTGCGAAAACAGCGCCGGATAACGAAAGCGCCGGCCATACCCGAAAAAGGGTTGGCCGGCGCTTTCGTTCTGAGAGCGCGGGAAACGGAAAAACGTTTCCGAATCCGGAATAAAATATTCCACATCCGGAAAAACGTATTCAAACCCGGGCGCGCAGGGTATTTTCTTCTGGTATCATGAAGTTATCAAAAATGTATCCGTCTCGCCGCAGGCATTTCCTCCCCCCTCGGGGGAGAAAATACGAGACCGCCAAACGGATACGAAAAGGAGAGAAAAGCATGAAAAAGACGAAGATCCTGGCCCTTGCCCTGGTTCTGGCCCTGTGCCTGTCGGTCCTGGCAGGCTGCGGCAGCACCGAGCAGTCCGCCGCCTCCGGCGGCGCGTCCTCCGGCAGCGCGTCCGGGGAGACCTCCGGCACGGCTCCCGCCGCCTCCGGCTCCGGCGCACAGCCCGCCGCTGAAACCGGCGACGCCGGCGCGGGCGTGGATGACGAGGAGGAAGAAGAAGACATGGAGGAGATCAAGATCACCTGGCTGACCCTCGGGCCCATGAGCGCTGAGCAGACCGATCCCGTGGTGGACGCCATCAACGCCATCACCGAGCGGGAGATCAACACCCACGTGGAGATGGAATTCTACGACGCGGGCACCTACGCCACCCGCGTCCCCATGATGATCCAGGCCAACGAGAAGCTGGATCTGATCATGTACACCCCCATCCCCGGCTCCGGCTTCCAGTCCTTCAAGGCCCAGGGCCAGCTTCTGGACATCAGCGGGTACCTGGATGAATACGGCCAGGACGTGAAGAGCATCCTGGGCCCGCTGCTTCAGGGCACCTCCTCCGCGGACGGCGGCGTGTACGGCGTCTGCTGCAACCGCATCCTGGGCTCCTATCTGGCCATTGTCATGCGCACCGACGTGCTGGAGGAGCTGGGGCTGCTGGAAAAGGCACAGAACATGACCACCTGGACCGAGTATGAGGAGATCCTGAAGGAGGTCGTGGCCAATACGGACTACGCCGGCATGGGCAACACCGACACCAACGGCACCGTCATGTCCATCGTCCCCTATTTCACCGGCGAGGACGCCTTTGCCGACTGCAAGGGCTTTGACACCCTGGGCGAGACCACGCACCTGGTCTACGTGGACGAGGCCACCAACCAGGTGGGCAGCTACTACGAGTCCGAGCAGTACCGGAAGGGCTGCGAGCGGGCGGAGCGCTGGTACAACGAGGGCCTCATTTACAAGGACGCCGCCATGAGCCAGACCTTTGGCAACGCCCTGATCCAGCAAGGGGTTTGCTTCTCCGTCCTGGCCTCTGCAGAGCTGGGCGTGGAAGAGAGCTATGAGTCCCAGACCGGCTTTGACCTGACCTTTGTCCGGGTGGCCGAGGCGGCCATCGGCTCCGACGCCACCTACAAATTCGGCTTTGCCGTGCCCGTCACCGCCCAGGAGCCCGAGGCGGCGGTGAAGTTCCTGAACCTGCTGTACACCAACACCGATCTGAACGACATCCTGTCCTGGGGCGTTCCCGGGCGCGACTGGGTCAAGGTGGACGGCTGCGCCGACTATCCCGAGGGCGTGGACGGCCAGAACGTACAGTACCACATGATGGACATCTTCGGCAACCAGTTCATCACCACCCCCTGGATCGACAACGGCCCGGACTTCCGTCAGGTGCAGCAGGCGGAGCAGGACCGGCTGGTGTTCTCCAAGTACATGGGCTTCGCCCCGGAGACCGCGGATATCTCCAACGAGCAGGCCAACTGCGCCATGGTGGGCAGCCAGTTCAACGGCAGCCTGTCCTCCGGCTCGGGCGGAAACTGCGACGCTATGCTGGCTTCATTCAGCCAGCAGCTCCAGGCCGCCGGCATCGAGACCATCGTCAGCGCATATCAGGCGCAGCTTGACCAGTGGCTGGCGGAGTCCGGAAAATAAGCGGACGCAAAACGGATCCACGCATCCATATTATTGAATCAACGGCGCCGCTGCCCTCCTCTCCCCCGGAGAGGGGGGCAGCGTCAGAGCCTGTTTAAGATCTCGGTGTGTGCGGATTTCCGAGCGGATTTTTCGTCTGTCGAGGCGCGAAGCCGCAGGAATCCTTTGTGGATTTCAAGGCTGAGCAACGAAGACCAGGCGGAAAAACCGCCGGAAAGACGTACGCAAAGAGATCTTAAACAGGCTCTATAATCAGGCGCGTTCCTGATGGGAGATAATGAGGAGGAATCAGGTCATGGAGCTTGTCAAGACAAACTGCGGCGCCGTCCGTGGCGTTCCGAAAGACGGCTATACGGTGTTCAAGGGTATCCCCTATGCCAAGCCCCCGGTGGGCGCCCTGCGGTGGCGGCCGCCGGAGCGGTGCGCGCCCTGGGAGGGCGTTTATGAGGCAAACCGTTTCCCCGACCGGGGCTGGCAGGAGAGCGAGACCGCCGAGAACCCCCCGGATTGGAAGGTGCGGCTCAACCGGGAGTATTACAGCGATCCGTCCTATACGCCCCCCATGAGCGAGGATATCCTGTATCTGAACATCTGGACTCCGGCGGAGGAGCCCGGGGAAAAGCTGCCGGTGGCCTTCTGGATCCACGGCGGCGGCTTCGGCAGCGGCTGGAGCAGCGAGATGGAGTTCGACGGCGCGGGCTATTGCCGCAGAGGCGTGATTTTGGTGACCATCGAGTACCGTCTGGGGGTGTTCGGCAACCTGGTCCACGACTGGCTGGACGCCGAGAGCCCCCGGGGCGTCTCCGGCAACTACGGCATTTTGGACCAGATCGCCGCTCTGGAGTGGGTCCATGAGAACATCGCCGCTTTCGGCGGAGACCCGGAGAACATCACCGTCTTCGGCCAGTCCGCTGGGGCCATGAGCTGTCAGCTCCTGGTGTCCACGGACCTGACGGGCAGCCTGATCCGCCGGGCCATCTTCCAGAGCGGCGGAGCCCACCACAACGTGCTGCTGGACGGAGAGACCCGCTCCTACGCTCTGGAAAAGGGCCGGGAGTATGTGGCCCTGACCGGGGCCGCGTCCCTGGAAGCCCTGCGGGCCATTCCGGGGGATGAGCTGTACCGCCTGGCGGAGAAATACGACCGGATCAAGCAGGCGGGTATTCTGTTTCTGCCCAACGTGGACGGCTATGTCTTCCAAGAGGACACCACCGCCGCCATGGACCGCGACCGGGTGAAGAACATCTCCTACATGCTGGGCAGCAACCGGAACGACCTGCTGGTCACGCCGGAGATGCTGGCCTCCGGTGAGAAGTCCGTCCTGTACCGGGGTGCCATCGAGTGGAGCCAGTTGATGGAGGAGCGCCACGGCAACCCCTCCTACGTATACTACATGACCCACGAGCCCGCGGGCGACGATTGGGGGGCTTTCCACGGCGCGGAGCTGTGGTATATGTTCGACACCATGGACCGCTGCTGGCGGCCCTTCAACGAGTCGGACTACCGCCTCCGGGACGCCATGATGGACTACTGGACCAGCTTCATGAAGACCGGCGTGCCGGTCTCCGGCGTGGGCGGAGCGTGGAGGCCCTGCACCCGGGAGGACCCCTTCGTCAAGGAGCTTTGAGGAAACGCTGATTCATCCGTCTCCGGCATCTGCCGGAGACGGATGAATCAGTATATTCTCAAGGAAGCGCTGATTAAATCGCAGGAAAAACCTCCGGATTTTATGACGCATAAAATCCGGAGGGGGAATACGGTATATGCACTGCGGCCGGCCGGCGGGGAGGCGGGGGTGCCGCGGGCAGGGGCGCTACTTCATCTGCTTTCTCCGGGCCAGGTTGATCATGCCCTCGGGCATGGTGTTCAGCTCCCGGAGCATCTTTCCGGCCCCGTAGGCGGCGCAGGCCAGGGTGTCGTCCACCACCACGGCCTCAATGCCGGTCTGGCTGGTGATGGCCTGGTCCAGACCGTAGAGCATACTGCCGCCGCCGGACATGACGATGCCGTTGACGGAGATGTCCGCCACCAGCTCCGGGGGCGTCCGCTCCAGCACGATCTGGATGGACTCCTGCAGCTTTGTCACGGTTTCCTCCAGGGCGTCCTTGATGTCGTTGGAGTTGACGGTGATGGCCTTGGGCAGGCCGTTTTGCAGGCTGCGGCCCTTGACCTCCCGGGTCTCCATCTCCGGACGGTTGACGGCGCAGCCGATCTGGATCTTCAGCTCCTCCGCGGTGCGCTTGCCGATGAGCACGTTGTGCTGCCTGCGGATGAAGCGGACAATGGCCTCGTCAAAGGCGTCCCCGGCGATCTTGATGGACTCGCATTCCACCACGCCGCCCAGGGACACCACGGCGATCTCCGTGGTGCCGCCGCCGATGTCCACCACCATGTGTCCGTCGGGCTTGGAAATGTCGATGCCGGCCCCGGTGGAGGTGGCCACGGACTTTTCCAGCAGATACACCTTTCTGGCCCCGGCCTCAATGACGGCGTCGATGGTGGCCCGCTCCTCCACGCCGGTGATGCTGCTGGGCACGCAGACGATGACCCGGGGCTTGAAGAAGCTGAAGCTGGTGACCCTCCCCAGCAGCTCCTGGAGCATCCGGGTGGTCATGTCGTAGTCGGAGATGACGCCGTTCACGATGGGATGGATGGCGACGATGTTGGCCGGCGTCCTGCCCAGCATCTTCTGGGCGTCCTCTCCCACCTTCAGCAGCTTGCCGGTGGTCCGGTCCACCGCCACCACGGTGGGCTCCCGCATGGTCACGCCCTTGCCCCGGACATAGACCAGCGTGCTGGTGGTCCCCAGGTCGATGGCGATATCTCTCTCAAAAAACAGCATGTACTTCACCTCAGAGATCGTCGTTCTTTGGTCCGATGTATTCCCCCCTCCCCTCCGGGGAGGGGGGAATACATCGTTTTCCTGATAGTATCGACAGCCTTGCCTTATTTCAATCTTTCAATCTGATATATAAAAGCGCAACCTTTCGCTGAGCGATAAAATTGCAAATTTTTTCGCTCGTGAGGATATCAGTCCCGGACCCGGGCCAGCGCGGCGCAGACCACGTGCTCCGCCCCCGCCCGGCGCAGGACTCCGGCGCACGCCTCCAGCGTGGCTCCGGTGGTCAGGATGTCGTCCACCAGCAGCACCCGCCTGCCCCGGACGGCGTCCGGATGCGATGCGCGGTAGGCTCCGGCGACGTTTCGCATCCGCTGCTCCCGGCCGCCTGCCTGGGATTGCCGCGGGGTGTCCCGGCACTTTTCCAGCGTTGGGACAGCCTCCTGCCCCAGCGCGGCGGCCATGGCCTCGGCCAGCAGCCGGGCCTGGTCGTAGCCCCGCTCCCGGAGCCGCTTCCGGCTGAGAGGGACCCAGGTGATCAGGTCGAACTCCCCGGCCAGCTCCGATGCCGCCCGCTCCGCCAGCAGCGCCCCGTAGGCCGGGGCGTAGAAGCCGGCCCCGCCGAACTTGTAGCGGTGCAGGCTCTCCCGCACGTCCCCCTCGTACCAGAACGGGGCGCACGCCGCCGTGAAGAATCGCCCCCGCGCCACGCTCCCGGGCGCTGGGCGGGGCAGCGTATCCCGGCAGCGGGGACAGACCGGCAGGCCGCCCTTTTCCGTCAGGCTCCGGCAGAACACGCAGCGGGGCGGATAGAGCAGGTCCAGCAGCCCCGTCAGAAGCCCGGCCACGCGCTCAGACCTCTCCGGCCAGGCGCGCCCGCAAACCGCTGTAGCGGCGGGTCTGGCGGTGGTTGTCGATCATCCGGTACACCAGAGCGTCGTCCCCCACGCCGATGAGAAGCTCCCTGGCTCTCGTCACGGCGGTGTACAGCAGGCCCCGGTATAAAAGCTGCTTGGGCCCGCCGCAGACGCAGAGGACCACAGCCCGGTACTCGCTGCCCTGGGACTTGTGGACGGTCATGGCCCAGGCGTGCTCCAGCTCCCCCAGCATATCGAAGCCGTAGGCGGTGAGATGCCCGTCAAAGTCCACGGTCAGGGTTTCCCGGCTCTCGTCGATGGCGGTCACATAGCCGATATCCCCGTTGAACACCCCGGAGCCGGTCTCGGTCTCCGCCCGGTTCGTCCACACGATGTCATAGTTGTTCCGGATCTGCATGACCCGGTCCCCCGTTCGGAAGACCACCTCGCCGAAGCGCTTCTCCGGCTTGCCCTTGGCGGGGGGATTGAGGGCGGCCTGGAGGGCGGCATTCAGGGCGTATACCCCGGTGTCCCCCCGGCGGGTGGGGGTCAGCACCTGGATCTCCTCCGGCGGGATGCCCATGTTCCGGGGCAGCCGGTCGGCGCAGAGGCTCACCACCAGCTCCGCGGCCCGGTCCTGGTTCACGCGGCGGAGGAAGTAGAAGTCCCCCCGGTTTTCCGCCAGCGGCGGGTGGTCCCCGGCGTTGATCCGGTGGGCGTAGCTGACGATGCGGCTGTCCGCCGTCTGGCGGAAGATGTCCGTCAGGCGCACGGCGGGCAGCGCGCCGGAGCGCAGCAGGTCGGAAAACACGTTCCCCGGCCCCACGCTGGGGAGCTGGTCCGCGTCCCCCACCAGCACCAGGCGGCTCTCCGGGGGCAGCGCCGCAAGCAGGGAGTGCATCAGAAGGATGTCGATCATGCTGCACTCGTCCACGATCAGCACGTCGCATTTCAATGGCTGCTCCTCGTTCCGCTTGAAAACGAGCCGGTCCCCGCCCTCGCCGCCGTAGCCCGCCTCCAGCAGCCGGTGGACCGTGGCGGCCTCCCGGCCCGTCAGCTCGCTCATCCGCTTGGCGGCGCGGCCCGTGGGGGCGGTCAGCAGCACCTTCCGCCCTTTCATCTCGAACATGGAGATGATGGCCCGGACCGTGGTGGTCTTGCCCGTGCCGGGGCCGCCGGTGATGACCGTGACCGCGTGGCGGGCCGCCATCTCCAGGGTGGCGCGCTGCGGGGGGGCGTAGGTGATGCCCTGCTCCCGCTCCACCCGCTCCAGCAGGGCGGAGAAATCCTCGCGCGGCCCGGACTCGGTCCTGGCCGCCATCGCGCGCAGGCGGGCCGCGGTATCGGTCTCCGCCTCGTAGAGCGCGGCGAGGTAGCAGGCCAGGCAGCCGGCCACCTTCTCGCTGACCACGTCCCCGGTCTCGATCAGCACATCCAGGCCCTCCTCCACGGGCTGGGGGTCCAGGTTCAAAAGCTGGCAGGTGGCCAGCAGCAGCTTTTCCCGGGGCAGAAACACGTGGCCGTTCCCGGTGTTGTACTGTAATTCAAAGATCAGCCCGGCGCTGATGCGCTCGGCGCTGTCCCCCTCCATCCCCAGGTCCAGGGCGAGTCCGTCCGCCTGGCGGAACTCCGCGCCGATGTTCTGGGCGCAGAGCAGATAGGGGTTTTCCCGCAGGGCCTCCATGGCCTTTTCGCCGTAGACCTGGTACAGCCGCATGGCGAACTGGGGCTGGATGCCGTGGGCGTTGAGAAATTCCATCAGGTGGCGCAGACTGAGCTGCCGCCGCAGGCTCTCGCCGATCTCCATGGCCCGCTTGCGGGTGATGCCCTTCAGCTCCGCCAGCCGCTCCGGCTGGCGCTCCATCACGTCCAGCGCTTTGTCGCCGAAGGCGGAGACGATCAGCGCGGCGGTGGCGGGGCCGACGCCCTTCACCACCCGGCTGGCCAGGTACTCGTACACGGCCTCCGCCCCCCGGGGCATGGTCCGCTCCGCGTACTCCGCCTGGAACTGCTGCCCGTAGCTGGCGTGGGTGACCCACCTGCCCAGGAGGGTCAGCTTCTCGCCCGGCGCGGCGAAGGGGATGCAGCCCGTGACGGTGCCGGTCTCCCCGTCCTCGCCCTCCAGGCGCAGCACGGTATAGCCGTTTTCCTCGTTGGCAAAGATGATCTCATCCACCGTGCCGGAGAGCTCCAGCAGCGTGTCCTTGTCCATAATGCCCCCTCATCCGTCAGCGCCTTCGGCGCTGACACCTGTCGCTTCGCGCCTCTTTTGCCGGAAAACATGCCCCCGGCATGTTTTCTGATCGGCAAAAGTCCCCGAAGGGGGAAGGCTTTAAAGCGGTAATAGATCTTTTAAAAATGCGCCGGTGGCGCTGTCGGGGCAGCGGGCGCAGTCCTCCGGCGTACCGGTGAACACCACCTGCCCGCCCCTGTCGCCCCCCTCGGGACCCAGGTCGATGATGTGGTCGGCGCACTTGATGACATCCAGATTGTGCTCGATGACCACCACCGTGTTCCCGGCGTCGGTGAGCTTGTCCAGCACCTCGATGAGCCGGTGCACGTCGGCGGTGTGCAGGCCCGTGGTGGGCTCGTCCAGCACATACACGGTGCTCCCTGTGCTCCTTTTGCTCAGCTCCGTAGCCAGCTTCACCCGCTGGGCCTCGCCGCCGGAGAGGGTGGTGGAGGACTGGCCCAGCTTGATGTAGCCCAGGCCCACGTCGTAAAGGGTCTGCATCTTGTCCCGGATGCGGGGCAGGTTTTCAAAGTAGTCCAGCGCCTCCTCCACGGTCAGGTCCAGCACCTCGGCGATATTTTTGCCCTTGTAGCGGACCTCCAGGGTCTCCCGGTTATAGCGCGCCCCCTTGCAGACCTCGCAGGGGACGTAGACGTCGGGCAAAAAGTTCATCTCGATCTTGAGAAGGCCGTCCCCGGCGCAGGCCTCGCAGCGCCCGCCGCGGACGTTGAAGGAAAACCGGCCCGGTCCGTAGCCCCGCATCCGGGCGTCCTGCGTCTCGGCGAACAGATCCCGGATCAGGCTGAACACCCCGGTATAGGTGGCGGGGTTGGAGCGCGGCGAGCGGCCGATGGGGCTCTGGTCGATGGCGATGACCTTGTCCACCCGCTCCAGGCCGTCGATGCCGTCGCAGTCGCCCGGCCGCACCTTCATGCGGTTTTTTTCGGAGGCCAGGGTCTTGTAGAAGATCTCGTTGATGAGGCTGGATTTGCCGGAGCCGGAGACCCCGGTGACGCAGGTGAAAACCCCCAGGGGGATCGCCACGTCGATGTTTTTCAGATTGTGCTCCCGCGCCCCCCGGACGGTCAGGAAGTACCCGTTTCCGGGCCGCCGTTTGGCCGGGACGGGGATGCTTCTCCGTCCGCTGAGGTACTGGCCGGTGACGCTCCTGGGCGCGGCGCAGATATCTTCCACCGTCCCCTGGGCCACCAGCTCGCCGCCGTGGACGCCCGCGCCGGGGCCGATGTCGATGATGTGGTCCGCCGCCAGCATGGTCTCCGTGTCGTGCTCCACGACGATCAGGGTATTGCCCAGGTCCCGGAGCCGTTTCAGCGTGGCGATCAGCTTGGCGTTGTCCCGCTGGTGCAGGCCGATGGAGGGCTCGTCTAAGATGTACAGCACCCCCATGAGGCTGCTGCCGATCTGGGTCGCCAGGCGGATGCGCTGGGCCTCGCCCCCGGAGAGGCTGCCCGCGGCCCGGCTCAGGGTCAGGTATTGCAGTCCCACGGAGCGCAGAAAGTCCAGCCGGGAGCGGATCTCTTTCAGGATCTGGGAGGCAATGAGCTTTTTCTGCCCCGTCAGCTCCAGCTTTTCCATGAAGTCCAGGGCGTCTGTGACACTCTTCTCGGTGAATTCATAGATGCTCAGGCCCCCCACGGTGACCGCCAGGGCCTCCTTTTTCAGCCGCCGGCCCCGGCACTGGGGACAGGGGATCTCGCTCATGCACTGCTCGATCTCCTCCTTGGACCACTGGCTCTGGGTCTCCCGGTAGCGGCGGTTTAAGTTGTTGATGATGCCCTCGAAGGGCTGGGCCATGGTGCCGGAGCCGCCCCGGCGCTCGTAGCGCAATTGCAGCTTCTCGCCCTTTGTGCCGTAGAGCAGGGCGTCCATGGCCTCGTCGGAAAACTCCGACAGGGGCGTCTGGAGCGTGAAGCCGTACTTCTTCCCCAGGGCCTCGTAGTACATCCGGGAGATGGACTCCTCCTTGGCGTTGTTCCAGCCCGTGGCCAGCACCGCCCCCTCGGAGAGGGACAGGGAGGGGTTGGGGATCACCAGGGCCGGGTCCACCTGGAGCTGCACGCCCAGCCCCGTGCAGGCCGGGCAGGCTCCGAAGGGGTTGTTGAAGGAGAACAGCCGGGGGGCAAGCTCGTCGATGGAGATGCCGCAGTCCTCGCAGGCGTAGTTCTGGGAGAAGGAAAGCTCCCGCTCCCCCTCCCGGTCCGCCAGCAGGGCGGTGAGCAGTCCCCCGCCCAGCTTGGCGGCGGTCTCCACGGAGTCCGCCAGACGGCGGCGGATGTCCGGCTTGACCACCAAACGGTCGATGATGACCTCGATGGTGTGCTTTTTGTTCTTTTCCAGCCGGATCTCCTCGGAGAGGTCGTGCAAAAGCCCGTCCACCCGGGCGCGGACGTAGCCGGAGCGGCGGGCGTCCTCAAAGATTTTGGCGTGCTCGCCCTTGCGCCCCCGGACCACCGGGCTCATGATCTGCAGCCGCGTCCCCTCCGGCAGGGCCATGAGCTGGTCCACGATCTGGTCCACGGTCTGCTGCCGGATCTCCTTGCCGCACTTGGGGCAGTGGGGGACGCCGGTCCTGGCCCACAGGAGCCGGAGGTAGTCGTAGATCTCCGTCACGGTTCCCACGGTGGACCGGGGGTTCCGGCTGGTGGTCTTCTGGTCGATGGAGATGGCCGGAGAAAGGCCGTCGATGCTGTCCAGGTCCGGCTTGTCCATCTGGCCCAGGAACATCCGGGCGTAGGAGCTCAGGCTCTCCACATACCGGCGCTGGCCCTCGGCGTAGATGGTGTCAAAGGCAAGACTGCTCTTTCCGGAGCCGGAGAGGCCGGTGATCACCACCAGCTTGTCCCGGGGGATCGTCACGTCGATGTTTTTCAGATTGTTTTCCCGCGCGCCGCGGATCACGATGTTGTCCTGCATATTGCCTCGCTTTGTGTCCGGTTCGCCGGCAGCGCTTTCCTCCCGGAGGAGGGAGGAGAGGGTCCGGTGAAATTATGGTTTGTTGCGGAAAAAGTCCGCGAAATAGTCCTTGTCGTCTTTTCCGTCAAAGAGGGAGAGATCGATGTCCGCAAAGGGGTCCGGCAGGGCCGCGGGAGAGGCTTTCTCCGCAGGCTGCTGCTCCTCCTCCCGGAACGGGATGACCTCCACCGGGCCGTTGCCGTCCGGCGAGAGAACGGGCGCGGGGGGCGGGATCTGATCGGAGGAAAAGCGCTCCAGCGCCACCTCCCCGCGGGCGGGGGCCGCCGGCGGCTGGGGCGGGGCGGCCTCCGGCGGGTCAGGGGTCTCCGTCCTGCGGCCGAGGCTGCCGGTATCCTGCCGCCGGACAGGGGCGGCGGCCGCAGCAGCCTGCTGGGCGGCCAGGAGCCGCGCCGCCCTGCGCTGGTGCAGCCGCCGGACCCGGTAGGCGATCACCCAGCCGATATAGAGCAGCAGCAACAGCACCACGCCCCAGAAGACGAGCCGGAACGTCCGGGTGTGCATGGTCTCGCTCACATGGGTGCGGATATACTGGCCGCGGCTCAGGTCCACGCTGGAGGCCGCCACCAGCTTCACGGTGCCGCAGGCTCTCCCGTCCGCCCGGCGGATGACGCTGATCTCGCCCAGAACCTCTCCGGCGGTGACCGGGGCGGTGACGATCTGGCCCTGCTGCAGGGAGTAGACCAGCAGCTCGGGGTAGTAGTCCCCGGGATCGTAGTCGTTGGGCAGCAGCAGCGTCACGGCCTCGGCGGGGCGCAGGTTCACATAGTCCACGTCCTTGCCCAGGTTCACGTCCACGGAGGCGATGTTCACATCCGGGCGCAGGATGTCCTGATAGCTGAAATTGGAAAAGACATAGTCGCAGAGCTTCACGGTGTCGGAAAAGCTGGTGATGCCCGTTCCGCCGGCCTCGCCGCCGAAGACGGCGCAGATCAGGGAGATGCCGGTGTCGGGGTCGGAGGCGGCGGAGACCAGGCAGTAGCCCGCCGTGGCGTTGTAGCCGGTCTTGAGCCCGCTGGCACGTTCATAGAGATAGCCCGCCCCGTAGGGGGAGGCCTCCGTCAGCATGGCGTTGGTGTTCACCAGGGTCCGGGCGGGGGAGAGGTTGGTCTCCGGCAGCTCCGTGCTGGGGGCGGAGCAGATCCGGGTCAGCAGGTCGTGGCGGCAGACCTCCTGGGCGATCAGGCACATATCCGCCGCGGTGGTGTAGCTTCCCAGGTCGAACAGCCCGTGGGTGTTGGTGAAGCGGGTGCCGGTGCAGCCCAGGGACAGGGCCCTGGCGTTCATCTGGGAGATGAACTCGGCCTCGGAGCCCATGAGGTACTCGGCGATGGCGTTGCAGGCGTCGTCCGCGGAACTCAGCAGCGCCAGATACAGCAGCTGCTCCAGGGTCAGCGTCTCCCCCTCCCCCAGCATCCGGGTGGCGGAGGCGGTCAGGTCATAGCCCACGCCGGCGCTGACGGCAACGTCGCTGGCGAGAGACGCCTCCCCCCGCTCCACGGCCTCCGCCGCCAGCAGGGCGGTCATGAGCTTCACCGTGTCCGCCGGGTAGACCCGGCTGCCGCCGGAGCGGGAGTAGAGGATCTGCCCGTCCTCCCGGTTGATGACCACGGCGGTGCCGGAGCCGATGTCCGGCCCGGCGGTGTCGGGGATGGAGCCGGCTGCGCTCTCCGGCGGCACCGTGACGTCGGAGAGATTTTCCGCCCCGGCGAAGGCTTCCGCGCTGTAGGCGGCAAAGCCCCAGTTGAGCAGATTCGTGCTGTCCTGGAAAACGCCCTCGCTGGTCTCGCAGCCGAAGCACAGGCACAGCAGCTCCGTGCCGCTGCGCTCCGCCGTGGAGGCCAGGCAGTAGCCCGCGTAGCTGGTGTGTCCGGTCTTCATGCCGGAGGCGCCGTAGTACAGATGGCCGGGGCCGTAGAGGCCCAGCTCGCTGATGAGGGCGTTGGAGGAGTGGAGGGAGCGCTCCGCGCTGAGATTGGTGGCGGGCACCGTGTGGTCCGCGGTGCCGCACAGGTCCATAAAGCCGGCGTGGCGGCTGGCCTCCATGGCGATGCGCGCCATGTCCCGGGCGGTGGTGTAGTGTTCATAGCTGGTGAGGCCGTGGGTGTTGACAAACTGCGTGGAGACGCAGCCCAAATCCGATGCCCTGGCGTTCATCCGCTCCACAAAGGCGCTGATGGAGCCTGCCACGTGCTCTGCGATGATGTTGCAGGCCTCGTTGGCGGAGGACAGCATGGCGCAGTACAAAAGCTCCCGCAAAGGCATGGTCTCCCCCACCTGGATGCCTGCGGTACTGCCCATGGAGCTGAGATCGAAGGTGATGTTCGGGCTGGCAGTTACCTGGCCGTCCATGCTCACCTCGCCCTTTTCCACGGCCTCCACGGCCAGCAGCACGGTCATGATCTTGGTCAGGCTGGCGGGGTAGAGCCGGGCGTCCGGGTACTTGGCGTACAGGATGCGCCCGGTCTGCCGCTCCACCAGAATGGCGGAGGTGGAGTTCAGCAGCGGCGGGTCCTCCGCCCGCACCGGGGGCGAAAGGACGGGAAAGAGGCCCAGGAGCAGGCACAGGGCAAAAAACAGGGGAAAAATTTTTATTTTTTTCATGTTGTTCTCCGGTGAAATATGGTATGATAGTCGGGGTGCGGCCGGCCGGCGGCGGCACAATGCGGCATATTGAATTATTATAATGAAAATCCGCAGGAAAAGCAACTGGATTCTGAGGATTTTTCAAGGTCATTTCATAAACTGCGTTTATGAAATGAAGGGGCTGCACTCCGCTCAGCGCACGCCCGCAAAGCGGGCGCACGTTCGCTCCGTGATGTGTATTTTTCCCGAAAATGCGATTTCCGGAAAAAATGAATTGAAATTGATTTGCGCCTGCGGGCGCAAACGCTGCGAGGCAACGGGAGATTCTATTTTATGAAACGCCCTTGGAGGATTTCTGAGGAGAAGCCTGAGGAGGAACGGGGATGAAGCTGCGGCGGAGCGAGCTATGGGCGATCGCGGTCACGGCGGTGTTCCTGGCTGCGGCACTGGGCTTCCAGTTGGGTACCCGCCGGTCTCCGCCGGAGTTCCGGGTGACCGCGGCGGCCACGGCCGCGCCGGAGCGCGCGCTCCCCTCCGCCGCCCCGGCGGAGCCGGACGCGGCGCAGCCGGCAGAGGCGGCGGAAAGCGGGCCGGTGGACATCAATCACGCCACGGCGGAGGAGCTCAAACGCCTGTCCGGCGTGGGGGACGCGCTGGCGGCGCGGATCGTGGAATACCGGACGGAGCACGGACCCTTTCAGCGCCTGGAGGACATCACCCTTGTCAGCGGCATCGGTCCGGCGGTGCTGGAGGCCAACCGGGACCGCATGGTCCTGGGAGACGGTTCCTGATCCGCTTTTTCCCTCCCCCATCAGGGGGAGGGGGGACCGCCGCCCGTCCCCCGCAAGGGCGGTGGTGGGTGAGGCCATCTACTGCCAAGCTTCGATAAAAAGGAGGATACGGACTTGAAGATACTGGTCGTGGACGACGAAAAGCTGCTGGTCAAGGGGCTGAAATTCAACCTGGAGGCCGAGGGCTATGCGGTGGACACCTGTTATGACGGCGCAACGGCGGTGGAAATGGCGGGCCGGGAGCGCTATGACCTGATCCTGCTGGACCTGATGATGCCGGTGATGGACGGCGTGGAGGCGTGTATGCGCATCCGCCAGAGCTCCCGGGTGCCCATCATCATGCTGACCGCCAGGGACGAGGACACGGAAAAGCTCATCGGCTTCGACGCCGGGGCCGACGATTACGTGACAAAGCCCTTCAACATCCTGGAGCTCAAGGCCCGCATCCGGGCGCTGCTGCGCCGCAGCGCCGCCGCGGAGGAGTCCGGCGCCGCCCAGGAGCAGTCCAAACGGCTGACCCTGGGGGACATCACCCTGGACAGCGAGCGCCGGACCGCCTACAAGGACGGCCGGGAGGTGGACCTGACGGTCAAGGAATTCGATCTCATGGACCTGCTCATGCACGCCGAAGGCAAGGTCTTTTCCCGGAGCGCCCTGCTGAACACCGTCTGGGGCGCGGACTATCTGGGCGAGGAGCGCACGGTGGACGTACACATCCGCCGCCTCCGGGAAAAGCTGGAGACGGACCCCGCCAACCCCCGGCACATCGTCACCAAATGGGGCGTGGGCTACTATTTTAAAGGGTAGGCGTCATGCAGCTCGGAAGGATCAAAATCAGATACTCCGTGTCCCTGGCCTATTCCGTCATCTACATCGCCTTTCTCGCCGTCAGCATCGGCCTGCTGAGCGTCTACCCCACCATCAGCTCCCGGGACAGCGTGTTCTCCGCCAAGCAGAACGCCCTCACCAGCCAGGTGACGGTGATGAGCGTCTCTCTGGCGGCGCTGGAGCAGCTCAGCGCGGAGGGGGTGGAACAGGTCATGAACCTGCTGGACGTGGGGGAATACGACCGGGTGCTGGTCACGGACAGCGCCGGCCTGGTGCTCTACGACACGGAGACGCGCGGCAGCCTGCTGGGGCAAAGCTGCGCTTTCCCCCAGGTGCTGGACGCCCTGGTCTGGGGCAACATCTCCTGCCGCTTCCGCTATGACACCCTGGCCTTTTCCAGCGAGGCGGCGGCCCCGGTGATGAGCTACGGCAGCGTCATCGGCTCGGTGTACCTCCACGAGCGGGACACCGATCAGGCGGACATGATCCGCTCCCTCCAGGGGCGGCTGCGGAGCATCTCCCTGATCGCCGGGGCGGTGACGCTGCTGCTGACCGTGCTGTTCTCCCGCTACCTGACCCGGCGGCTCCGGACGCTGGTGGACGGGATGCGCATCGTCCGGGAGGGGGACTACGACTACCGGGTGCCGGTCAAGGGGGCGGACGAGGTTTCGGATTTGTCCGAGGCGTTCAACGAGATGACGGGGCGGCTCCAAAGCACGGACGAGCTGCGGCGGAGGTTCGTCTCCGACGCCTCCCACGAGCTGCGCACCCCGCTGGCCTCCATCCGCCTGCTCAGCGACAGCGTCGTCCAGAGCGACCGGATGGACCCGGACACCATGCGGGAGTTCGTCACCGACATCGGCACCGAGGCGGAGCGGCTGCAGCGGCTGACCGAAAAGCTGATGCGCCTCACGCGGATGGACAGCAAGCTCCCCGTCTCCCGGTCTCCGGTACAACTCAAGGCCGTCGCGGAGCGGGCCGTGCACCTGCTCCGGCCCCTGGCCGAGCAGAAGAACGTGACCGTCCGCGCCGAGCTGGACGAGAGCGCCGTCATCTACGCGGCGGAGGACGATCTGCTGCAGATCGTGTTCAACCTGACGGAAAACGCCATCAAGTACAACAGCCGCGGCGGCAGCGTCACCCTGCGCCTGACGCGGGAGGGGGACCGGGCCGTGCTGCGGGTGGAGGACACCGGCATCGGCATCCCCGCGGAGGACCTGCCCCACATCTTCGAGCGCTTCTACCGGGTGGACAAGGCCCGGTCCCGGGAGGCGGGGGGCAGCGGCCTCGGCCTCTCCATCGTCCACGACGCGGTGCTCCGCCACAACGGGACCATCCGGGCGGAGCGGCGGGACCCCGCGGGAAGCCGGTTCACGGTCAGCTTTCCCCTGTACGCCGGGGAGACGGGAGGCGGGGAGGAATGAGCTTTTTTCCCGTCCCGGACGTGATGGCCCGGGACATCTACGCCCTGGACCCCAGGGTGTTCACGGACCGGGGCATCCGTTTCATCCTGCTGGACATCGACAACACCCTGGCCCCCTATTCGGAGAACACCCCCACGCCGCGCATGGCGCGCTGGGTGGCTCAGCTGCAAAGCGCCGGCCTGACGCTGTACATCCTGTCCAACAACAAGGGGGACCGGCCGGAGATCTTCTCCGCCGCCCTGGGCCTGCCCTACCGGAAGCGGGCGCGAAAGCCTTTCCCCCGGGTCGCCCGGGAGGTGCTGGCGGAGACGGGCTTCTCCCCCCGGGAGACCGCCGTGGTGGGGGACCAGATCTACACCGACACCCTCTGCGCCCGCCTCTGCGGGGCCACGGCGGTGACCGTGGAGCCCATCGCCTTCACCAACATCTGGCTGCGCCTGCGCTACTGGGCGGAGCTGCCGTTCCGGCTGGCCCACCGGGCAAAAAACCGGCGCAGCCGCCGCTGACAATGCCGCGCCCGCTCCCCTTGAACGGGGGAGCGGGCGCGGCATTTTCGGTTATTGATGATATGTCTCGATGCCCTTTTTCAGCCGCCGGAGGCCGTCCTCCAGCGCCGCGGCGGGGCAGGCGATGTTCATGCGCAGGAAATTCTGCCCCGGCTCGCCGTAGATCTCCCCGGCGCAGAGCCAGAGGCCGGTGTGCTCCAGCAGCCAGGGGGCAAAGCTGCGGGAGGGCAGGCCGGTGTCCAGCCACAGCAGATAGGTGGCCTCGCCGGGAATCAGACGGACCTGGGGCAGCTCCCGCGCCAGAAATTCCGCAGCCAGGCGGCGGTTGGCAGAGATGTGCTCCCGCAGGGCGTCCAGCCATGGCCCGCCCCGGGTGAAAGCGGCCACGGCTGCGGTGACGGCCAGGGCATTGGGCTCTCCCACGTCGTCGGTGTTGATGCCCCGCCAGACCCTGTGCCGCAGCGTCGGGTCCGCCACCGCCACGGCGGCGGTCTGGAGCCCCGCCAGATTAAAGGTCTTGGTGGGGGCCAGACAGGTGATGCTGATGTCGCGGCAGACGGGGGACACGGAGGCAAAGGGGACGTAGTCCCGCCCCGGCTCCGTCAGGTCGCAGTGGATCTCGTCGGCGACCACCGTGACGCGGTGCCTGTGGCACAGCTCCCCGATTTTTTCCAGGGTCTCCCGGTCCCAAAGCTTTCCGATGGGGTTGTGGGGGTTGCAGAGGATCATCAGCGCGGTCTGGGGGTCGGACAGCTTCTCCTCCAAATCGGCAAAGTCGATGGAGTACTCCCCGTCCCGGTATACCAGAGGGCTTTCCAGCACCCGGCGGCCGTTGTTCACGACGCAGTTGAAGAACGTGTTGTACACCGGGGTCTGGAGGACCACGTTCTCATTGGGCGTGGTCAGCTTCCGGACGATGCTGGAGATGGCGGGGATGATCCCCGTGCAGAACACCAGCCAGTCCCGCTCCATTTGCAGGCCGTGGCGGTCGCGCCACCAGTCCGTGTAGGCCCGGTACCAGTCCTCCGTCAGCAGCGTGTAGCCGAACACCCCGTGCTCCACCCGCTTTTGCAGCGCCTCCAGGATCTCCGGGGCGGTGCGGAAATCCATGTCCGCCACCCACATGGCGTTCTCTACGGGCTTGGCGTCCCATTTCACGCAGCCGGTGCCTCTCCGGTCCACGGGGGTGCTGAAATCGTATTGCATCTGTGTTCCTCCTTTTCCCGCCCTTTCACCATTCCGGCCGTTCCGGACGGCGGCGGACGGCGGGGCAGTCGATCTCCGTTTTTGCCGGGTCGATCCTGTCCGCCTCCAGGATCAGCTCCCCGATCTCCGGGGCGCGGAGGACCCCGGAGCCGGGGTTCAGCACGCTGTCGATCCTGCTCGTCACCGCCGCGTCCACGGAGCTGTACTCAAAGGCGTAGGTGGTGTTGATGAGCTTGCAGTTTTTCAGCGTCAGGTTTTCCGCGTAGCACAGGCCCTGGAGGCTTTCAATCGTGCAGTTCACCAGGGTCAGGTCCTTCGCGTTCCAGCCCAGATACTCCCCGGACAGGAAGGAGTCGTACACCGTCACGTTCTCCGTGTTCCAGAAAGCGTCCTTGGTCAAAAGGGTGCTGTTTCTCACCGTCAGGTCCCGCGCCCCGTCGAAGCCGTAGTTCCCGTCCAGGGTCAGGCCGTCGATCTCCATCCCCTGGCAGTTCATGGCAAAGTAGTCTCCTTTTGCGGTCACGCGCCGGAGACGCACGTCCCGGCAGGTCCAAAGCGTCTCGGCTGCGTTGGTAAAGGTCACGTCCTCCAGCGTCAGGTCCCGGCAGCGCCGGAAATTCTTGGGGGCCTGGATCACCGCCCGGCGCACGGCCACGCCGTCCGAGTACCACACCCCCGCCCTGGCTCCCTCGAACCAGGTGCAGTCCTCCGCACGCACGTCCCGGCAGTACCAGAGGGGATATTTCCAGCGGAACAGGCAGCCCGTCAGGGCGATGTCCCGGCTCTTCTTCAGCGGGGACTCCCCGTTGTCAAACACGCAGTCCGCCAGCCGCAGCTCTCGGGAGCCGAACAGGGCGCGCTCCCCCTGATACAGCTGCTGTCTCAATTCCTGCATCGCCGTCTCCTCCTCGTGTATTTTTTTGGAAAGGATTCACGCGTCCGCTCATTTGTACGCCCGTCCATTGTATCCCCGGTCCGGGGAGATTCAATGAACAAATTGTAAATTCCCATCCGCCCTTGCTTTTTCCCCCGATCTGTGTATAATAATAGTAGATTGTTGTCTTTTTCACGCTTCCCCCGTTTCGGGGGAGCGGCGCCGCGGCGGAAGGAGCGTGACAGGCGCGTGGATGAAATATACAGAATACTCATTATACAGGAGAGCCTCTCCGGCAAGGCGATCCACACGATGCAGGTGGACCTGGACGGACTGTACATGCGGGACCTGGGGGAGGAGGGCTTTATCGCCATCAACAGCGAGCCGGGCTGGCACACCCTGACGGTCTCCACGGAACACCGGAACGGAAAGAGCGTCCGGTTCAACATTCTGCCCGAGCAGTATGTCACCCGGGCATTTGTGCAGGACGGCCCCTTTGGCGTGGACTCCATCCGCATCGACCCCGGCCCGCGGGTGAAAGAGCAGCTCCGGCAGATCCAGGCTTCCCGGGGCCTGACCGGCGAGACGAACAGCGAGGCCGCCCGGCAGGAGCACCAGAGCGCGCCGGCCTACCGTTCCGGCAGCGGCCAGGGCCCGTCCCTGCTGCTGGTGCAGATCCTCTCCGTCGTGGCCGCCTTTGTGCTGGGCGTGGCGCTGACCAGCGTGTACTACACGATCCTCCGCCCCGCCATGAACCGGACGGCGAGCACGGGCGGGGAACCCGCCGCGGCCACGGAACCGGCCGCTTCCCCCTCCTCCGGCTCCTCCGGGACCGGCCCCTCGCCCGCGCCCACGGCAAGCCCCGAGCCGGAAGAACCGGAGGAGGACTACACCATCTCCGAGTCCAGCTTTGTCTACTATCCCAACCTCTCCGGCGCGCTGGAATACCACGCTTTTGTGGAGATCACCAACACCAGCGACGAGCCCCTGTATCTCAGCGGCTGCACCTTTGACCTGGAGGACGACATGGGGCATCTGCTCCAGACCGACGACTTCATCTACAAGTGCCCGGATGTGATCGCCCCCGGGGAGAAGGGTTACTTCTACAACGGCGTGGGCTCCACCAACATCCGCTCCGGCATCACCGACGCCAACGGACTGACTCTGGTGCCCCACCTGGAGGTGGAGCCGGCCAAGAGCGCTCCCGTGGAGTTCCCCGTGGAGGACAGCGAGTTCCGGGCCGGAAACTGGGGCGTGCCCACGGTCACAGGGCGGATCACCAACACCTCCGCCCACGACGAGACCCTGTTTTCCATTGACGCCATCTTCTACGGCAAGGACGGAAAGCCCCTGGGCATCGCCGGGACCACCATCACCGACTTCACCGCCGGGAAGACCGTCAGTTTTGAGATCAGCGGCGTCACGCTGAGCAATACCATCACCGTGGACGACATCGCAGACTTCCGGATTGTCGCCCGCGCCCCGTACTATCCTTGAGGAAACGCCGAATAAATCCCCGCGCACGGCTGGCGGCAAATTTTGCGCCCGCCTGCGTTACAAAAACCTTGAAATACACAAAGTATTCCTGCGGTTTTTGCGCCTTGGCGGACACAAAATTTACTCGCCAAAGAGCCCACGTTGATTTCATCAGCGCTTCCTTGAAAACCGGTTTCCCCGCTTTGGCAAAGTCCCGAAATATCTTTTATCCCGTTTTATCCCGGAATGTCATCCGATTCCGAAACGAAAAGGAGGAATGAAGCGAAATGCTGACAAACGAGAAGCGGCGCGAGCTGGAAAAGCTGGCGCTGGAGATCCGCATCGCCACCCTGGAGGCGTTCAAGGCCCGGGGCTTCGGCCACGTGGGCGGCAGCCTGAGCATGGCGGACGCCCTGGCGGTGCTCTACGGCTCCGTCATGCGCGTGGACCCCAAAAACCCGAAAAAAGAGGACCGGGACAAGCTGGTCTGCTCCAAGGGCCACTCCGGCCCCGGCATCTACGGCGCGCTGGCGGTCATGGGCTACTTCCCCTATGAGGAGCTGAAGACCCTGAACCGCCCCGGCACCCACCTGCCCAGCCACTGCGACCGCAAGCTGACCCCCGGCGTGGATATGTCCACCGGCTCTCTGGGCCAGGGCACGAGCCTGGCCGTGGGCATGGCCCTGGGCGACAGGCTCAAGGGGCTGGACAGCAAAACCTACCTGATCGTGGGCGACGGCGAGGCGGACGAGGGCCAGGTCTGGGAGGCCGCCATGTTCACCGCCGCCAAGGGCGTGACCAATCTGGTCTGGCTCATCGACAACAACCACAAGCAGCTCGACGGCCCCACCGCCCAGGTGCTGGAGACCTTTGACCTGCGGCAGAAATTCGAGGCGTTCGGCTTTGACGCCGTGCGCATCGACGGCAACGACTTGGAGCAGGTCTACGACGCCCTGACCCGGCCCATCGGCGACAAGCCCCGCTGCATCGTCCTGGATACCGTCAAGGGCAAGGGCGTAAAAGAGGTGGAGGAGGCCGCCGGCAACCACTCCATGGAAAAGCCCACGGAGGTCTGGGAGCGCTGGCAGCAGGACCTCAAGGACCAGCTTGCGGCAATGACGGGAAAGGGGGCCTGAAGGACATGAAGATCATCTACAACGGGGAAAAGGACCGCATGTTCAAGGAGGTCCTGGGCGAGTACATCCCCCAGTTGGCGCAGGCCGACGATAAGCTCATCTATCTGGACGCGGACCTTGCCAACTGCATCGGCATGGGCAAGTTCATTCTGAACAACCCCACCCGGGGCATTGACTGCGGTATCGCGGAGGCCAACATGGTCGGAATCGCCGCCGGACTGTCCTCCGCGGGCTTCAAGCCCATCGTCCACTCCTTCGGCCCCTTCGCCTCCCGGCGGTGCTTCGACCAGGTGTATCTGTCCGTGGGCTACTCCGGCAACTCCGTCACCGTCCTCGGCACGGACGCCGGCGTCTGCGCCACCATGAACGGCGGCACCCACATGCCCCTGGAGGACGCGGGCCTGTACCGTCTGATCCCCGGCGCGCAGGTTTTCGACATGACGGACACCGTGATGCTGAAAAGCGTCCTGCGCCAGTGCAAGGACCTGCCCGGCGTGAAGTATCTGCGCATGGGCCGGAAGCAGAATTTCAAGATGTATGAAGACGGCAGCGAGTTTGAGCCGGGCAAGGGCGTCGTCACGAAGGCCCTGGGCGAGGACGTGGCCATTATCGCCTCCGGCATCATGGTCGCCAAGGCTATGGACGCCGCCGACCGGCTGGCGGAGGAGGGCATCAAAGCCACGGTCGTGGACATGTTCACCTGGAAGCCCCTGGACGAGGAGCTGGTGGCAAATCTGGCCCGCAAAACCGGTGCCATCGTCACGGCGGAGAACCACAACCGCATCAACGGCCTCTACTCTGCCGTCACGGACGTGCTGTGCCGCGTCTGCCCGGTGCCGGCGGAGTACGTGGGCGTGGAGGACCGCTTCGGCGAGGTGGGTCCCCAGGATTACCTGGAGGAGACCTTCGGCCTGACCGTGGAAAACATCGTTGCAAAGGCGAAATGCGCCGTTGCGAGAAAGA
>JAFTBW010000097.1 GCA_017455015.1 Oscillospiraceae bacterium
CGCTTCCGCGGCAGGCAGTAAGCAGCATTCTCGCAGCTGTGATCGAAACCAGACACAGAATGGAATTCAACGTGGGATGGCCCACGTCCGCGGAACGTTTACTGTATCATATCACGGAGGAAATACGAGTATGGCAACCGTAGTCGGTGTTCGTTTCAGAAACGCCGGAAAACTGTATTATTTTGATCCGGGGCAGCTTTGGCCTACGGCCGGCGACGCGGTCATTGTGGAGACCGTGCGCGGTGTGGAATACGGAGAAGTCGTGACGGGCGTGAGCCAGATCGCGGACGAACTGGTTACGCCGCCGCTGAAAAACGTGCTCCGCATCGCAACGGCGGAGGATGCCAGGCATGAAGCGGAAAACCGCGCCCGGGAACCCTCGGCGATGGCGATCTGTGCCGCGAAAATCGCGGCACATCAGCTTCCGATGAAACTGGTGGGATGTGAATACACATTCGACGATACGAAACTGCTGTTCTATTTTACCTCGGATAAACGGGTGGATTTCCGTGCGCTGGTGAAGGATCTGGCGTCTGCGTTCCACGCACGCATCGAATTGAGGCAGATCGGCGTGCGGGACGAGGCGAAAATGCTCGGCGGCATCGGCATCTGCGGCAGACCCTACTGCTGCCACCAGTTTTTGGAGGATTTCCAGCCGGTGTCCACCAAGATGGCGAAGGTGCAGTCCCTCTCCTTAAACCCCACCAAGATCTCCGGCAGCTGCGGCAGACTCATGTGCTGCCTGCGCTACGAGCAGGATGCCTATGAGGATCTTATCAAAAAGGTTCCCAAGCAGGGCGCTTTCGTCGAGACCAAGGACGGTTACGGCACCGCCGTGTCCGTCAATCTCCTGCGGCAGACCGTGAAGGTGCGCCTGGATGACGACCGGGAGGATGCACTGCATCTCTATACCGCAAACGAGCTCTGCGCCGTACCCGGCGGACGACCCAAGGACGGGGAGGAGCCGCCCCATGTGCTCAACTATGTGCCGCCCGTACCGGAGGAAGAAGAGGAAGAAACGGTAGACGAGTGGGCCGTACCCGTACTGGTGGTACCCGAGCCCTCTGCCGTCGGCGCGGACGAGGACGGGGACAAGCGCGCCCGCCACAGCCGCCGCAGCCGCCGCGGAGGCGGAAAAGCGAAGAGCGATGCACCGGCGGAGAAGCGCGCCGAGCCCGCGGAAGCCAAAGCGGCAGAAAAAAGCGCGGAGGCTAAAAAGAGCCGCCGCCATAACACCAAGCGCCCGGAGAAAAACGCGGAGCCGAAGGCGCATCAGGAGCAGAAAGAAAAGAAGCCCCACGCCAAACCCGGCGCAAAGGCTGTGAAGGTGGAGACCCGCCAGCCCCAGCCCGCCCCCGCGAAGGCAGAGGGTGAAGCCGCCCGCAAGCCCCGCCGCCACTATCATAAACCCAGACCGAAGGCGTAGTGGCCAGTGAAATGTGAAATGTGAATCGTTGCGGTGTCGCTTCGCGACGGTTTATCATTTGTCCCCGAAGGGGACACCGTAACGTTTCACTTTTCACTATAAAAACAGGACAGCCGAAGCTGTCCTGTTTTTTATTATGCAAAGAATCAAAACTCGAGGTTCTTCTCGGTCTCCTTGGAGAAGACGTGCGCGACCTTGCCGTCGAAGGTGAAGTGCACGGTGTCGCCCAGGTTGTAGTTGCCCTTCATGTCGATGGTGGGAACGATGATGATGACGTCGCGGCCGTCGGCATTGACGTGCAGATGCACGGAAGAACCCATCATCTCAGCGACTTCGACCTTGGCGGTGATGCCTTCGTCGGCCACGTCGGTGTGCTCGGGACGGACACCCAGGGTGATGGCCTGGCTCTGCACGTTGTTCTTCTTCAGGCGCTCTTCCTTGTCGGCAGACAACTCGACCTTGATGCCGCCCACTTCGACGAAGAACTTGTCGCCCTCGCGCTTGAGCTGCGCATCAAAGAAGTTCATGACGGGCATGCCGATGAAGCCGGCCACGAAGAGGTTGGAGGGGTGATTGAACACGTCCTGGGGCGTGCCGATCTGCTGGATGTAGCCGTCCTTCATGATGACGATGCGGTCACCCAGGGTCATGGCCTCAGTCTGGTCATGGGTGACGTACATGAAGGTGGTGTTGATGCGGGAGCGCAGCTTGATAATTTCCGCGCGCATCTGGTTGCGGAGCTTGGCGTCCAGGTTGGACAGAGGCTCGTCCATGAGAAAGACTTTCGGGTCGCGGACCATGGCGCGGCCGATGGCCACACGCTGCCGCTGACCGCCGGACAGCGCCTTCGGCTTGCGCTCTAAGTACTGGGTGATGTCCAGGATCTCCGCCACCTCGCGGACCTTCTTGTCGATCTCCG
>JAFTBW010000098.1 GCA_017455015.1 Oscillospiraceae bacterium
AATTCTTCGGCGCTGTTTGCATGATCTTTTGCTCCTTTTTGTCATAAATGGCTTTGTCGATTCTTGTTATCCATTCTTGACCTTACCGAAGCTTTTCATACTGTCAAACCACGTCGATTACACAGAATTTTACGAGGTCTCCGCGGGGATTTATTCAGCGTTTCCTTAGGCACTGTCCAAAAACAAATGCCACATTCTTGCTTGTCTTTTCGGCCTGTGCCTTCGTTGTCAAAGCTTGAAATACACCAAGTATTCCTGCGCTTTTCCGCCTTGGCACAGGCCAAAAATACTGCGCAATCATTGTGGCATTTATTTCTGGACAGTGCCTTGGTCCTGCGGAAAATCGGGGAGCTGATGCCGGCGTTCCCGGAAATAGTGTGCGGCCGGCTTGGGCCGGTGGTCCCGGGTGAAGATGCCCTTTTTTTCCCCTGGACCCGGGAGGCGCCCTGACTGGTGGCGAAGTCCGCAAAGCTCCAGCCGTGCTCGCCCACCACAAAGGGAAAATCGTCGAGGATGCGGCTGTTGGCCCGGTAATACTCCACCTGGTACTCCTCCGTGAACATCACGGGCGCCGTATCGTGCAGACCGGCCACCGTGTCCGCGCCGTATTCCGTGATCATCAGCGGCTTGCCCAGTGCCTCCCACTCCCGCAGTTCCCAGGGGTTTTTTACCCAATATCCGCGCTGGGTCTTGCTTTTTTTCCATTTTGTGATAAAGTACGTGGTTGAAGTTTATCATGTGAGGGAGAAACCATGATCACAGACTACTATTTTCATAAACTCAACCTGCCCGACGATGTGCGCGACGCCCTGTCGAAATGCCGGATGCTGGCCTACGCGGAGCATGAGGATCAGCTTGTCGAGATGGTCTACGGTCCCACCCGGACCGCCACCTACGACGTGCGCTACATGATCGAGGGCCGCATGACCACGGAGGCGGAGGTCGTCCACTGCAAAAACGGCTGCGCCGCCAACTTCATGGAGGACTATATGCGCCGCCGTGACCCCAACACCATGACCATCGGCGACGACCTGCCCACGGACAAGCCCCGGTTCAAGGACCGCTTCGGCTACGAGTTTTCCAAGCTGCGCGCCGAGACTTTGGACTGGCTGAGCCAGCAGATCATCCTCCTGCTCCCCTTTACCGCCGGCGACAAGGTCCACGGCAGCCCGAGCCTGCTGGTCTGCCCCATCAACGCCACGTTCTTCGCGCTGGGTCTGGCCAACATGCAGGGCTTTGTCAGCATCCGGGACATTCCCGAGGGCTACACGCCGCGCTCCATCATCTACGTCGCTCCGCCCTTCCGCCAGTCTCACTTCGACGGCAAGCAGGTGGTGGTGCACAACCGCAGCCGTGATTTGCACGAGGTTTTTTCCTACAACCTCTACCCCGGCCCCAGTGCCAAAAAGGGCGTGTTCTCCATCCTGCTGGACATCGGCGAGCAGGAGGGCTGGGTCTGCTGCCACGCCTCCGCCGCCATGGTGGAGACGCCCTACGAAAACGAGGTCGTGTTCATGCACGAGGGAGCCTCCGGCGGCGGCAAGAGCGAGATGCTGGAGGACTTCCACCGGGATGAGGAGCACCGGGTCCTGCTGGGCGTCAACACGGAGAACGGCGAGAGATACTACATCACCGTCCAGGAGAGCTGCAAGATCCACCCCATCGCCGACGATATGGCCTGCGCCTACAAGCAGCTTCAGGATCCCGAGAGCGGCAAGCTGACCATCGTGGACGCGGAGGACGGCTGGTTTCTGCGCATGGACGGGGACAACGCTTACGGCGACATCCCGCCCTATGAGAAGATCTCCATCCACCCGCCCAAGCCCCTGTCCTTCTTCAACATCGAGGGCCACGCCGGCGCCACCGCGCTGATCTGGGAGCACACCCGGGAGTCCAACGGCAAGCCCAACACCAACCCCCGGGTCATCATCCCCCGGGACATGATCACGAACATCGTCCCCGCCGACCGCCCGATGCAGGTGGACGTGCGCTCCTTCGGCGTGCGGATGCCGCCCTCCACCGCCGCCAACCCCAACTATGGCGTCATGGGCCTGCTGCAGGTCATCCCCCAGTCCCTGGCCTGGGTCTGGCGTCTGGTCTCTCCCCGGGGCTTCAACAACCCCAGCATCGCGGACTCCTCTGCCGGCAGCGGCCTCAAGGCCGAGGGCGTGGGCTCCTACTGGCCCTTTGCCACCGGCCGGAAGGTGACCCAGGCAAACATGCTGCTGGAGCAGATCATGGCCGCGCCCAACACCCTGAACGTCCTGATCCCCAACCAGCACATCGGCCTGTACCGCATCGGCTTCGCCTCTGAATGGATCAGCCGGGAGTACCTGGCCCGCCATCTCGGACAGGTGCGCGCCAAGCATCTGGTGCCCGCCCGCTGCCCGATCTTCGGCTACTCCCTGGATGAGATGAAGCTGGACGGCCAGTACATCCGCCCGACGTTCCTCCGCCCCGAGACCCAGTCCCGCCTGGGCGAGGCGGGCTACGATGCCGGCGCGAAGATCCTCACGGACTTCATCAAGGAGGAGCTTAAGCAGTTCGTCTGCGACGACCTGAACCCCCTGGGACGGCAGATCATCGACTGCGTGATGAACGACGGCACCCTGGACGACTATCTGGCGCTGACCCCAATGAAGCTGAAATAAAGTGCAAAACCTGCGCCGGCCGCTTTTGATTGCCCGGTGGATTTCAAGCGAAATTCACCGGGCGTTTTTTGGGAGGGAAACGCTGAATTAATCCTCGCGCACGTTTGGCGGCAAATTTTGCGCCCGCCTGCGTTGTAAAAACCTTGAAATACACAAAGTATTCCTGCGGTTTTTACGCCTTGGCGGACACAAAATTTGCTCGCCAACCGCATGCGTTGATGAAATCAGCGCTTCCCTTGACATACCCGGGCGCGTTTGGTACAATGTGATAAAAACAGGCCGCGCGTCGCGGCCGTTTCCTGTGCGGAAAGCCCACTGTGACGGATGAAAGGAGGGCGCGCTGCCTTGAAGAGGACCCTGCGATTCCGAAAAATCCTGGCCATGCTTTTGTGCGCGGCAGCGGCCCTTCTATGTCTGACCGCCCTTGGGGCGAACGCCGCCGAGCCGCTGACCGTGGGCGTGCCCGAGGACCGCTGTCCCGTCTTTTACCGGGACGCGGAAACGGGAGACCCCGTGGGCATCGGCGTGGACCTGATGCGCGCCGCGGCGGAGAACGCGGGGTACTCCGCTGCGTTCCGCTTTATCGAGGAGGCGACGCTGAAGGAAGCGCTGGACAACCCCGCCTACGACGTCGTCATGCCCTTCGGCAGCGCCATTGCCAGCGCCTCCGGCCATGCCACCGTGGTCTCGGAGAACCTGCTCCAGACGCCGTTCACCCTCGTCACGACGGAAAAGGGGGAGCTGCCGCCCCTCAACCGGCTGCGGGTGGGCATGCTCCGCTCCCTGGGCGGCGGCGCGGAGACGGTCCGCCAGCTCTACCCCGGCATCGAGATCAGCATGTTCGAGACCATGCCCGAGTGCGTGAAGGCGCTGCGGGCCGGGCAGGTGGACGCCCTGCTGCACAACTCCTATGTGTGGAGCTATGTGCTGCAAAAGCCCTCCTATTCCGATCTGGCGGTGCAGCCGGCGGCCATGTTCTCCATGGATTTCCGGGCGGGCACGCTGGACACGCCCGAGGGCCGGGAGCGCATCGCGCGGCTGGACGGCGGCATCGCGCTTTTGACCGACACCCGCCGGCAGGCCGTGATCCTGGACCACACCTCCCAGCGGCTGTATGCATATGACCTCTCCGACTATCTCTACGAGTACGGCGCCTTTCTGGTGCTGGGCATCCTGCTCTTCGCCGCCGTGATCGTGATCTTCGTACTCCGGCTGCGGGCCTACCGGCTCCGGCAGGAGGAAAAGCTGCGCCATCTGCTGGAGCACGATCCGCTCACCGGCGCGCTGAGCCTGAACGGCTTCCGAAAGCGGGTGGAGGAGCTGCTGCGCGCCCATCCGGATATCCCCTATCTGCTCTCCTACAGCAACATCCGCAATTTCAAATACATCAACGACAGCCTGGGCATGGCGGCCGGGGACGAGCTGCTGTGCTTCTGGGCAGCCAGGAGCGCGGAGCTGCTGTCGGAGGCGGAGGCCATCGGCCGCTTCGAGGGCGACCACGTTGCGGTGCTCCGGCGCATTGGAGGAGACGAGCAGATGCTGCGGGACGAGCGGGACATCGTGGACCCGCTGCGCAGCTACTTCACCGACCGGGGCAAGGAGAAGCGCATCCAGGTCTGCTCCGGCGTCTACGTGCTGACCCCGGAGGATTACCGGCAGATCAACGTGGACCACATGCTGGACCTTGCCCGGGTGGCGGAAAAGCGGGTGCGGGAGGAGAACCGGGACGGTTACGAGTTCTACAACCCGAACCAGTGGGAGCGGGGACAGCGGGTCACGGACATCGTCAGCCATCTGTCTGCCGCCCTCCGCTCCGGGGAGATCCAGGTTTGGTACCAGCCCCAGGTGAACTTCGATACGGGGGAGGTCACCGGCGCGGAGGCCCTGTGCCGCTGGAACCACGCCAAGCTGGGCTGGCTCCGGCCGGACGAGTTCGTGCCCACGCTGGAGGAGACGGGGCTCATCTACGAGCTGGACCGCTTTATCTGGGACCGGGTCTGCCAGGATCTGCGCCGCTGGAACGAGGCGGGACGGCGGCGCACCGTCTCGGTGAACCTGTCCCGCTGCGACCTCCGGGAGGACCGGAACATCCCGGGGGAGTTCTATGAACTGATCCGGACCTACGGCCTGACGGCGGATCAGCTCCGCATTGAGATCACCGAGACCGCCTATGTGGAGGACGCAGAGCTGCTGATCCGCACCACGGTCAAGCTGCGGGAGTTCGGCTTCCAGGTGGAGATGGACGATTTCGGCAGCGGCTATTCCTCCCTGCACATGCTCAAGGAGGTGCCGGTGGACCGCATCAAGCTGGACCTCCATTTCCTCACCGGCACCGGGGACCCGGAGCGGGGGAGGATCATCGTCAGCCACATGATCCAGATGGTGGACTCTCTGGGTATGAAGCTGATTGCCGAGGGCGTGGAGAACGCGGCACAGGCCAAATTTCTTCAAAGCCGGGGCTGCAGCGAGATGCAGGGCTTTTTCTTCCACAAGCCCATGCCTGCCCGGGAGTTCGAGCAGATGGACGGAACGCTCCCGATACCGGGAGCTGGGAGGTAGGTGGCCTCACCCACCACCGGCCCGTTGGGCCGGCGGTCCCCCCTCCCCCTGATGGGGGAGGGAATATGCGGAAGAAATTGGAATGGGCCTCACCCACCGCTTCGCGGTCCCCCTTACAGAAAACGACCTTTTTCAGGAAACAACCCCTCGAAATGCCTGCAGTATCCGTCTTCACCCCTTGTTGAATTCCTGATAAAGCATATCAGCCAGGGCAGACATGACCGCTTTATACTTGCTCTTGTTCTCGAACAGGCTCGTAAACGCTTCCGTCTGCCCCACATAACTGTCCTGCACCACTGCATCGAAGGTCTTGGGGAAGCTGCTCTCCGAAAATACCTGCGGGTCGGAAGACTTCGCAATCTTCTGCAACTTCTTGTCACCTTTCAGCCTGTTGTACCACTGTATACCCTTCAGAAGCCAGCGCTTCCAACGCTCGCTCAAATTTTTCTTCCTTCACAAGAATATAATCTGTGTTGTATGTTGACACCGCAAAGATTCCTATTCTATGCTCTGCAAGGATTCCGGACAGTTTTGACAGAATTCCAATCAATGAGAAATCAAGAACGCCCTGAATGCGAAATGCTCTCCATCCATCGTCACGTTCCAGTGTTTCGGATGGCGTATCTTCGGTTCTGCAAACCAACGACAGTTCTTCATCAGTTTTCCCGATAAAATAGATATCCGCAGCCAAGTCTATGGCAGAAACATCCGCCACTTTGCAAACAGTAAGTTTATCTTCCATTACCTTTAATTCCATAACACCATAACATCTTTCTGTTAGGAAGGCTCGATCGAGCCCTCTGAGCCCCAAAAAAGAGCCCTCGCCATTATGCCGCCGCTACCCGTATCAAAGCTCCCCATGATGATTTTTTGCTCAAAATATCTTGGGATATGTGTCCAACAATCCGGACAGCAATCTCATTTTTCATCTTCGGTGTTTTGCCAAATGTCTGCAACGGTGTTTTTCTCCATACCCGCTCACCACAAAAACCACCCCGAAAGGTGGTTTTTCATGGAACTGACAATGTGACCCGAACACGCGCCTCCCGGTTGCCGGTAAGGCGGCGTTTTTCATGGGCTTTACGCATACCGGGAGCTTTCCCGCGGCGGATTGACACGTTTGAACCGGACAGCGCGCTCCGGCGTTGTCTCCGGGCAGTCAGCATCAAAAGTGATTGCCATGCTGCGCGCATGGGCAAGCTCTGCCAGCTCCTGCTGCGTAAACGCCAATTCCGCTAACTGCTCTTGCGTAAAATCATCCCTGTTTACCATAATACAGTCCCCTTTCAAAACTGGTGGCAAGCCGCGCTGAAATCAATCGCGTTACCGTGGAGTCTGTTACGTAGAGAATAGCACATTATGAATCAAAACGCAACGGTTTTACACCGGCGTACCGCATGCTGCCGGGCGTTCAATTCCTCCCCTGCGTCGGACAAACCGCCCGCATGATCCGAAAAAACCGGACAAACGAAAGGAAACGCCGCCGCACCCTTTGTGGGTGCGGCGGCAAAATGCTTTTATCGGAAAATGCTGTCCGCCGCCTCAGGCCAGATTCGGGTTCACCTCGATGGCCATGGTGAAGGAGACGTAGAGGTCGCCGTTGCTCTTCCCGTCCATGAACTGCTCCACGGAGGTGTACACGCGGACGATGATCAGGGGCCGGTCCGGGTCAAGCTTCTCCAGAATATCCGCCGGGACGGCGACGGTGAGCGCGCCGCTGACCGTGGATTCCGCTTCGATATCCTCCTTTTCCTCTACCAGCTGCACCGTGTTGCCATCCCGGTCGCGGTAGGATGCCGTCTTCTCAAAGCTGCCCTTGTAGGCGAACTCCGGTTCCCTGCCGTTCTCCACGGCGTAGGCAGTGGCCACGTCCCAGACGGCGCGGCCCTCATAGTTCAGCGTGACGGTCTCGCCCGGCTTTGCCGACACCTGCACCCCGGAATAGTACTTCCCCTTCCGGGCGCAGCCCTGACCGCCCACGATCTCATACTTCATGTAGCTGGTCTTTTCCTCGCCGTACCGGACGCCGGTGCGCGGCTCGCTGTCCTCCAGCGTCACGGTCTCCCGGACAGAGTCCAGCAAGATCTCGGTACCGCTCTCGTTCAGGGTGAAGCTGACGCTCTTCTGGCTCCCGTCCGCCATGGTGATGCGTACCGTCCCGGTCTTCTTGCCGCCGGAGGCCAGCAGCCAGGCGTATTTTGTGCATGTGACGGCGTAGCCGTTGCCGGCGGTGAAGCGGAAGTCGTCCGCGCCCTTGAACGCCTCCTGGACGACGCGCATGTCCGCATCGGCGTAAGGGGTGTCCGAAATGGGCTTGCCGCTTGCCTCCCGCAGCCGGAGGGTGACGGTCTCGTTCAGCAGATTGCACTGGGTATAGGCTTCGCGGAACGTGAAGTTGCACATCTGGCGGTAGGCTTTCTCCATCAGCGGCTCAAAGATGTCCTTGTTCTGGGCGTAGATCTGCGCCTTCATCGCCGCAATGTAATCCGCTTTCTGCTGCGCCGTCGGTTCCTGCCACACGGAGGACAATGACGCGGTGCCGGTGGAGCAGGGGGTCTTGTTCAGGTACGCCCGCCGCGTGGCGGCGTCCAGGCTCCAGAACACGTTCAGGTAGCTGTCGATGGCCTTATTCAGCCGGTTCAGGCACTCTGCGGGCCTGTCGGCGGGGACGGAGGCGGCAATCTGCGCCAGAAGGTCGTGCCAGCTCCGCTGCATGCCCGGAGACCTCTTGAAGATGGCGGTGACGCTCTCGATCCAGCTTGTGCTGGCCGGAACGATGCGGTAATACTCCCCGCCCAGGTCCCGCATTTTCAGCTCCGCACGCCAAGGCTCCCCGGTCCCGTTCGGATCGTAGAAGGAGGCGGCCTGGAGGGTGTTGATGTTCAGCGCCACGTTGTCCATGGTGAACCGGCGGAACGCGTAGTCCGCCTCGGTGCTGCCGCCCAGCTTCATGGCGAAGTCCACCTTGGCGTTCAGCGCCGCCGACGCCTCGTAGCACACATAGATGACCGTCAGCACGTTGGCCGCGGTGGCTGCGGCGGCGGTCCCCGCCTTTTTCAGCGCGTAATCTGCGGCCATCTTGGAGAGGGACGCCCAGTTGTCCCGCAGCGTGCCGATGACGTCCCCTTTCTTCGCGGAGGTGTAGATGATATTGACGATGGTTCCCACGTTGCCGATGTTCCCCATGCCGTCGGAGAGGCCGCTGAAGACGGAGGAATCCCCCATCAGATCCTGCACCGCCACATATCCGCCCAGACCGTCCCCGGTATAGCCGAACAGCTCCCAGCCCGCCTCCACATATTTGCCGGCGTCGGATTTGGCTTTCAGGCCAGCGGTCAGGGCCTTGTCCGCCAGGCGCTCCCGGAGATAGACCGCGTTCAGGGACACCCGGCTGAGGGGCGTCACCGTCTTGTTTGCGTAGTAGTACATGGTCTGCTGTTTCGCGGCGGCGCTGCCAAGCAGCCAGGAGAGCCAGCCCACGCGATAGGGCGTGAAATGCTCCGGATAGAACACGATGTTGCCGTTTTCGTCCGTTTCGGAGAACACCGGCACCCATTCGCCGTTCTCATAGACCTCCACCACCGCGTCGTCCGGGTCCCGGCCGGGGTCTGTCGGAACCGTCACCGCCGTCAGGACCGGCAGGTCCACGCTTCCGCCGCCGCCCAGCGTGAAGTCGTAGGTGTGCCAGGCGAAGCCGTCCGGATCAGACGTGCCGCGGTCCTCCACGGCCATGCCCTCCTCCGCCATCAGCCCCGTCTCGCCGAAATCCACGGTGACGCCGTTGCTGAACCGCGCCGCCGGGTAGGCCGGATTCACCGGAACGGTCAGGGTGCCGCCGTTGTTTCGCTCCGTGCCGGGGTCCCAGCTCCGGGGCGGGGGCGGGGTCTGCACCGGCCCCGGCGTCTCGGTCGCCTCAGGCGACGGAACCGGCGCAGGTGTGGGAGCCGGGGTCTGGGACGGCGCCGGCGGGGAGCCGGCGGAGGTGATGACCACCGTGTTGGTTGCGCTCACCCAGTCCACGCCGCAGCCCAGCGCGCCCGCCAGCGCCCGGACGGGCATGTAGGTGGTGCCGTCGATGATGAAGGGGTCCACCACGGTGCCGTTGACATCCTTCGGGACGACGCGGCTGCCGTCGATGACCAGCTTCAGGTCCCGGTAGCTCAGCACGGCCAGCTCCTCGCCCACCCGGTCCGAGGGCATCCGGCCGCTGTTGTACACCCGCGATGCGCCGGAGGTCAGGGTGATGGTGCCGGTGGAGCCGTCCCAGCCCACGTCGCAGCCCAGCGCGGCGGACACGGCCCGCAGGGGGAGATAGGTGGTGCCCTCGATGATAAAGGGGTCCACCACAGCGCCGTTGACGTCGCAGGGTACCACCACATTCCCGTCCACCTGCAGGCGGATGCCCCGGTAATACAGCATCGCAGTGACATCGCGGGCGTTGGAGGCGGGCGCGGGCGTGGACGGCGTGCTTGCCCTCTCCCCGTAGAATGTGTAGAAGCCGCCGCCGTCGGAGGCCTCGTTCCAGCTCATGGTGGCGGGATCGGAATCGGTGACATAGTAGCTGTGTCCGCTCCGCAGCGTCACATCCACATAGGCCACCCACTCCGTATCGTTTGCCGTGGTGCTCGCGGCGGGCCAGGAGTCCAGAAGGGCGTCGTCCTCGTAGAGGAAGATCACCCCCGGCGCGCTTCCCCTGCCGCCGTTCCAGTGGTAGGTGGTGACCGCCCGCAGCTGGTAATCCGCGCCTTCAAGGGTCACAACGATGTCATACGGCGGGTCATTTTGCACCGCATAGGTGTTGTAGGTCGAAAAAATCGTCTCATAGTCCGAAAGCGATTCCGCAAGGACCGGCAGCGGCGCCGCCGAAAGCAGCAGGACCGCCGCCAGGACCAGAGACAGCAGCCTGGTGCGCATACGCATGTTCATGGGAAACCTCCATCATCCGTTTTGATCGTTTTGGCAGGGAGCGCGCCCAGCAGGCCGGCAACAGAGAAAACAAACAGAAGAGATCCGCGGGATTTGGCATTTTCTTCCATTCTTTGGCCGCGGGCTTCGCTTCCCGATTGGTCATATTCTACATAAAATATGCCGCATTGTCAATGCCGGCCTGTTGCGCAGGGATCAAAAAAGGATACGCCTGCGCGCCGCATGCCGACGGGCGCTCATTTCCTCCCCCTGCGCCATGAACATCGCCCGTATTATCCGAAAAAAAACGGACAAACTAAACAGCGAAACGCCGCCGCACCCTTTGGGAGACCTCCATGCCGGAGCGGCGGCGAAATCTGTAACAGCGAGAGCTGGACGGGAGGACGCAGTATGACGGGCGCGAGCGTGGGGGAGAGGACGCTGGACTTCGGCTCCGGCGTGATCGTTGCAGCCGGGGCGGCTGCAGGCGGAAAGCAGGAGGGGGCGGGACCCCTGGGGGAGTTTTTTGACCACCTCTGCGACGATTCCTACTTCGGACAGACGAGCTGGGAGGGCGCAGAGACGGTGCTGCAGCAGCGCTGCCTCCACGCCGCCTGTGTCAAAGCAGGGGTGGAGCAGGCTGCGCTGCGCTGGGTCCTGTCCGGGGACCTGCAGAACCAGTGCACCAGCTCCGCCTACGCCATGCGGGACGTTCCCGTGCCGCACCTGGGCCTGTACAGCGCCTGCGCCACGATGGGAGAGGCCCTCTGCCTGGGGGCGGTGCTCACCGCCATGAGCGGCGGACCGGTCTGCGCCATGACCAGCTCCCACTTCTGCGTCGCGGAGCGGCAGTTCCGGACGCCGCTGGAGTACGGCTGTCAACGCCCCCCCACCTCCCAGTGGACCGTCACCGGTGCGGGCGCGGTGATTCTCCGCGCGTCCGGGACCGGTCCGGCGCTCCGCTTCGCCACCTTTGGCCGGGTGGTGGACGCGGGCATCAAGGACCTCTCCAACATGGGAGCCGCCATGGCCCCCGCCGCCCTGGATACGCTGCAAGCCCACTTCCACGACACCGGAAGGAGTCCCGCGGACTACGACGCCGTCATCACCGGCGACCTGGGCCGCTGCGGCAATGAGATCCTGGCGGACCTGCTCCGCCGGGAGGGCGTCGAAGCGCTGTCCCCCGTGTTCACGGACTGCGGGATGCTGATCTTCGACCCCGAGGCCCAGGATGTCCATGCCGGGGGCAGCGGCGCGGGGTGCAGCGCCAGCGTGCTTGCCGGGCACATCCTCCGAAATATGAACGAGGGCGTCTGGAACCGGGTGCTGTTCGCCCCCACCGGCGCGCTGATGAGCCCGGTCACGGTCCAGCAGGGGGAGAGCATCCCCGCCGTCTGCCACGCCGTCGCGCTGGAAAACGTCCCCGCCCCGGCGGAGCGGCAGGAAAAGGAGACGGTATCATGGAACTGATCCTTGCTTATTTGAAATGTTTTCTCGTGGGCGGCGTCCTCTGCGCCCTGGGCCAGATCCTCATCGACCGGACCAGTCTGACCCCGGCCCGCATCCTCACCGGCTATGTAGTGGCCGGCGTGGTCCTGGGGGCGCTGGGCCTCTACCAGCCCCTGGCGGACTGGGCCGGTGCGGGGGCAACGGTGCCTCTGACGGGCTTCGGCAGCGCCCTGGCGCGCGGCGTCCGCGAGGCAGTGGCGGAAAAGGGCTGGCTCGGCGTGCTGACCGGCGGCTTCACTGCCTCGGCGGCGGGCATCTGTGCCGCGCTCTGCTTCGGCTGGTTCACAGCGGCACTGTTCCGCCCGCGGGAAAAATGATCCTTCGCTTGATGATAAGCCGCAGATTTTTGATAAAATCTGCGGCTTACTAAACTTGTTGAGCGATTATTATTGATACAGCCGGCGGACGCGGACCGGAGGGCGGAAGACGCGCCGCAGGCGTTTCTTATCACAGAGGCAAAAAGGACTATTCAGCGGCTTCCCCGCCGTCAGGAACGTATTCGATAATATCCCCCGGCTGACATTCCAAGAGCGCACAGAGGTTTGCGATGTTTTCCCAAGCCACGCCTTTTTTTTCTCTAAGCTTCTGGACGGTTGATTGACTGAGCTTGTTATCCTTGCGCAATGAATATGTTGTGTACCCTTTTTGTTTCAGGGCGTTTAATACATCTATCTTATACTGTAGCGGCATAAAATCGACTCCTTTTCCATTGCCCATATAAGGAAGTGCAAGATATACACAAAAAAGAATGTATAAAATGTGAAATATAAGGACGAATTATCGTGCATATTGCCGATTGACTATGCACGAATAATCGTCTATAATCATGGTATCAAAGAGGAGGACGAAAGGCAAGCCGGGACAGACAGCATATCCTCCGTAGCGGGCAGAAAGGCTATTCAGCGGCTTCACCGCTGCCTTTTACGTATTCCATCAAGTCCCATAGCTGGCAATCCAATGCTTCACACATCTTGGCGATTGTCCGCGTGTCAATATCACCGTCTTCTTTTATTTTTCAAAGTTGCTTGACCGATTATTTTATTTCGCTTGACTGTGTATGAATTGATCCCTTCCTCTTCCATAAGCTTTCGCATTTTATGATAGACAATCGGCATATACAGCACTTCCCTCCTATTATTTGAATGTACTATAATCATGCTCGCTGTTTGACGGCAGCGCTGTCACTAAAACAAGTGATAATATTGCGAAAAAAATACCCCGGATGATCGGAACGCCGGCGAAAGCCGCAGACAAGAAACTTTGCCCAAAACGCCAACGGCGGAGAGCAGGAAATATTATAGCCTGCCCTCTCCCGAAAATCAAGAACAGGGGGAGAGAAAATGGATATTTTGAAAGAATTGTATTACGGAAACATTCAACCAGTTGCGAAAAAGGTGAAAAAGGGAACTGAATACAAAGAGATACAAAGTGAAGCCTGCGCTCTGGAACAAGCATTTTGCTCCGAACTGTCCGACGCAGGGAAAGAAATATACGAGGCCTATGTGACCAAACGATCGGCGCTTCTGGCAACGGAGGATTGCGACAGTTTTATCAAGGGCTATCGCCTGGGCGTGAAGCTTCTGCTGGCGGTCCTCCTGGATTACGATACGCCATTCCCGCAAGTGGGCGAAGAATAGGGACAGGGACGCCTGCGGCTCTTCTTTTTCCACACTTATGTCAAAAAGCCTTGCGTTTGCCGGCAGTATCGGTTATAATACTGGAAAAGCGGATACATAGGGAAAAATTATTATATAGGAGGAAATGCTGTATGAAGAAAATGGAAGCTGATGTCGTGGTGATCGGGTCCGGACCGTCCGGCCTGGCCGCCGCCGCCCAGGCTGCGGAAAACGGCGCGAAGGTGGTCGTGTTTGAAAAGGCCAACGTCTCCGGCGGCGCGGCCAACATGGGCATGGGCCCTCTGGGCATCGGCACCCGGTATCAGAAGGACATGATGGTGGAGGCTGAGGTGGAGCAGCTCTTCAAGGAGTTCATGGACTACACCCACTGGCGTTCCGACGCCCGCCTGGTCAAGCGCTACTTCGAGTCCAGCGCCGACACCATCGCCTGGCTGGAGGACACCTGCGGCGTACAGTTCGCCGGCGCGTACAAATACTTCCCGAAGAGCCACGCCACCTGGCACATCGTGGCGGTCAACGGCGGCATCGGCCGCAACGGCGGCGCCATCATGAACAAGGCCATCCGCGATCACGCCGTTGCCAACGGCGCGAAGTTCCTGATGGAGACCCCTGCCAAGAAGATCCTCATGGAGGACGGCAAGGTTGCCGGCGCCGTGGGCACGGACGCCTCCGGCGAGGAGGTCGAGGTCCGCTGCAAAGCCGTGGTCGTGGCCACCGGCGGTTGCGGCGACAACCCGCAGATGATCAAGGAGCGCACGGGATACACCTATCGGGGCGACATGTACAACTTTGCCATCCCCGGCTTGAAGGGCGACGGCATCAACATGGTGGCCGAGGCCGGCGGCGGCACCACCGCCATGAACGTGGAGATGATGTACCTGCTGCCGGAGTCCGACATGGGCCCGGACTGCATTCCTGCCGTTTTCATGCAGCCGAACCTTCTGGTCAACAAGCTGGGCAAGCGCTTCATGAACGAGGAGCAGATGCAGAACACCACCTTCACCGGCAACGCCATCTCTTTCCAGAAGGACGCCGTGGCGTTCTCCATCATCGACAGCCGCATCGCCAGACAGTACATGAAGAAGGGCGTCGATGTGGTGAACTTTGTCCACCATCCCGACAACGTGGCCGACTTTGAGGAGGTCGTGGACGCTCAGATCGCCAACGGCATTACCGACATCGTCAAGGCCGACACTCTGGAGGAGCTGGCTGGGAAGCTGGGCATCAAGGATGTGGATACTTTTATCGAGACCGTGGACGAGTACAACGACATGTGCGAGAGCCGTGACAGCCTGTTCTACAAGCCCGCCAGGTTCTTGAAGCCCATCGGCAAGGGCCCGTTCTACGCCGGCATCTTCCATCCGGGCGGATACGGCACCCTGGGCGGCATCAAGGTGGATGAGACCATGCAGGTCCTCACCCAGGATTGGGATCCGGTCCCCGGCCTCTACGCCGCCGGAACGGATACCTGCACCATCTACGGCGACAGCTACATGTTCCTGATCCCGGGCAACACCATGGGCTACTGCGTGAACACCGGCCGCTTCGCCGGCGAGGCTGCGGCGGCCTACGCCGAGGAAAACTGATCTGACGTTTTCCGCGCAGCATATTCACAAACTGACGGCTTTTTCTCCTCTCACGGGGAGAAAAAGCCGTTTTCGCATAGAGGCGGAAAACGCACTTGCTTTCCGCGGGAAATCCTGTATAATAGTACCGGGAACAACCAAAAATTCGGCGCGGCAGCGCCGGAAATGTGAAAAATATGCGACAAAGGAGAACGCCTATGAAACCCTTCAAGCTGGCCGATGGCCTGACCTGGAACGGCATCCTGGACCCGGAGCTGCGCGTCTTCGACATCGTAATGATGACGGAGTTCGGAACAAGCTACAACTCCTACACCCTGAAGGGCAGCGAAAAGACGGTCCTGTTTGAGACCTGCAAGCTGAAATTCTGGGACGAGTACGAAAAGGGCCTGGCGGAGCTGGGCGGACCCAGGGCCATCGACTACCTCATCATGAACCACACGGAGCCGGACCACGCCGGGACCGTGGAAAAGCTCATCGAGCGCAATCCCCGGCTGGTGGTGGTGGGAACCAGCACCGCCATCGGTTTCCTGAAGGAGATCGTGAACCGGGACTTCAACTCTATGGCCGTCAAGGACGGCGATACCCTCTCCCTGGGAAACAAGACCCTGCGCTTCATGGTCCTGCCCCTGCTGCACTGGCCCGACACCATGTACACCTATGTGGAGGAGGACAAGACCCTGTTCACCGTGGACTCCTTCGGCAGCCACTACAGCCACGCCGGTATCCTCCGCTCCACGGTGACGGACGAGGAGGGCTACCTGCGGGCCACCAAGTACTACTTTGACAACATCATCGGCCCCTTTGCCAACCCCTATATGCGCTCTGCCCTGAAAAAGGTGCAGGGCCTGGATGTGAAGATGATCTGCACCGGCCACGGCCCTGTGCTGGACAGTCACCTGGACCAGATCGTGGACCTCTATGACCGGTGGTGCGCCCTGCCCCCCAAGGGCAAGAGCAAGCTGGTAGTCATGCCCTATGTCAGCGCCTACGGCTACACCGGGATGCTGGCCGAGCGTATCGCCGCCGGCGTCCGGGACGCGGGGGACATCACGGTCCGGGCCTACGATATGGTCACAGGCAACATCGACGCGGTGGCGAAGGAGCTCACCGCCGCCGACGGCATCCTGATGGGCACCCCCACCATCGTGGGCGAGGCTCTGGCCCCTATCTGGAACCTGACGCTCCGCATGTTCCCGCCGGTCCACAAGGGCAAGCTGGCCAGCGCGTTCGGCAGCTACGGCTGGAGCGGCGAGGGCGTGCCCCACATCCTGGAGCGGCTGAAGCAGCTTCGGATGAAGGTGCCGGACGAGGGCTTCCGCATCCGCTTCAAGCCCAGCGAGAAGGAGCTGCTGGACGCCTACGACTACGGCTACAACTTCGGCTGCACCCTGCTCAAGAAGCCCAACGAGCGGGCCATGGGCAAGGGCCAGGGCGGCAAGCGCCTGGTCAAGTGCCTGGTCTGCGGCGCAATCTTTGACGCCAACCTGGATGCCTGCCCGGTCTGCGGCGTGGGGCGGGACAAGTTTGTCGAGGTGGAGGATACTGCGACGAGCTTCCGCCGCGACACCGAGGAGCGCTTCATCATCCTGGGCGGCGGACCGGCTGCCCACTACGCGGCGGGAGCCATTCGGGAGCGCAACAGCACGGCCACCATCGTCATGCTCACTGCGGAAAACGAGCTGCCCTGCAACCGCCCCATGCTGACCAAGGCCCTGCTGCAGGATATGGGGGGCGACCGCATGGCCATCGAGAGCCGCACATGGTACGAAGAACGGAATATCACAATCGTTTTCAACACCACGGTCCAGTCCCTGAACACCGCCGAAAAGAGCATCGTCACCGACAAGGGCGTCTTCGCCTATGACAAACTGATCTACGCTCTGGGTGCCAGGTGCTTCATGGTGCCCATCCAGGGCTGGGACCAGAGCCATGTGGTGTCCATCCGCTCCATCGCGGACTGCAAAAAGGTCCAGAGCATCGTCGCTACCGGCGCGAAGACTGCCGTGGTCATCGGCGGCGGTATCATGGGCCTGGAAAGCGCCTGGGAGCTGAAGAAGGGCGGTCTGGATGTGACCGTGCTGGAAACCGCTCCCGGCCTGCTGGCCCGCCAACTGGACGATGCCGCCTCCGCCCTGGTCCTAAAACAGTGCGATGCCGTGGGCGTCAACATCGTCACCGGCGCGAAGATTACGGAGATCACTGCGGATGCGGTGCTTTTGGCGGACGGCCGCAGCTTCCCGGCGGAGCTGGTCATCATGTCCACAGGCATGCGCGGCAACATCGCCGTCGGCCAGGAGGCCGGCCTCGCGGTTGACAAGCTGATCCAGGTGGACGAGGGCATGTTCACCGGCACGAACGATGTCTGGGCCTGCGGCGACTGTGTGGAGTTCGAGGGGAACCCCCAGGCGTTCTGGGCCCAGGCGGCGGAGACGGGCCGGATCGCCGGCGCGAACGCCGCCGGAGAGGAGCTAAGCTACCGCGCCCTGGGCAGCAGTTTGGTAATCAACGCCATGAACACCTCCATCTTTGCCCTGGGTACCAACGGCAAGGATGACCGGAAGTACCGCACCGTGGAGATGCGGGACGACCAGCGGGGCAGCTATGAGAAGTATTACTTCTTCAACAACCGGCTGGCCGGCGTGATTTTGGTGGGCGACATTTCCAAGATGCCGGAGATGGTGACCGCTATCGACGAGGGAGTCGGCTTCGCTTCCCTGTTCGGGAAATAATGCGTCTCAGCAACGGTACCTCTCCGGGGGGAGAGGTACCGTTGCTGAAAAAGCGGAATCGAGCGCCGCCGCAGCGCCGTCTCGGCGGAGTGCGCTTGCATTGTTCCCACTCCGGCAGGGGCGCGGATGGCAGGAGGGATACCGTCGAATGACACAAAGAAATGCAAAAAAACAGCGCACAGTTTTCCACAGGGTACAGATTAAAAAGCTTGACTTTAAGCAAAATGGATAGTATAATTATATGGTGTTGAGCAGGGAGATGGAGAAGTCGCGTAGCTTGGTCGAGCGCGCACGATTGGAAATCGTGTAACGGTCAAAAGCCGTTCGAGGGTTCGAATCCCTCCTTCTCCGCCAAAGTCCCGTACCGAAAAGTACGGGACTTTTCATTTACGGAGAAAATCGGCCACTTTTGCGCCAAAAAAGTTCGGATTTTCAAAGGCCGGTTTCTTTTGACCACTTATTTGACCACTTATGCGATAAAACGTATTGGACGAAACCGTTGATATGACTGGGTTTGCAGGCATCATGCGGTCACGCTCTGAATGAATTTATTCATGCGTTCCGCCGACTGTCGGCGCATATTCTGGGACACGTGGCCGTACACGTCCAGGGTAAAGCTCACCGTGGCATGGCCCAGATTGGCCTGCACCGTTTTGATGTCGTCGCCGCTTTCCAGAGACACTACAGCGAAGCTGTGCCCATAGGATATAATAAGGACAAATCGGGAAACCCCAGTAAAATCAACGGGTTCCGGGTTTGGCCTTATTCTTTTTCCACCTTTTTTCACGCGAAAATCCTGACTAGGCGAGGGGGGTAGAAAAACACTGATGTAACATAAAAGACAAAAAATGAATATTCTCAAAGGAGGATGATATTGAATTATTTTGCCGTCCGGCAACTGATGAAAATTGGTTGTCGGACGGCTTTTGTCTAAGGAAACCGCGACGATGCTGTTATGAAACAAAGCGCACACATAACGGTGTCCTTTATTTGCAGTTCCATTTGTCCAGCAGTAGTTTGCGATAGTCCTCAATGTTCTTTCGGAACAGGCCATAGTCCATATCCGGCGACGAGGCGTTCAGAAAAGCCTTCCGCAACTCCTTCAGCTCCTGACAATCTGGCTGTCCGAAACTTTGGTAGCACTCTTTCGCATATAACTCCAGTTGCCTGATGATACTCAAGGGGATCAGTCGATTCTCCGATTCTAATCCATCCATGCGGTCCATCTCCCTCTGAAGCGCATGCAGAGGTTCCGTATTTGGCATGCTCTTGCCGCAGGCACGCAATGACACGAAAATTCGAAGATAAAAAAGCTCTCGGCTGTGCGAATCGCTTTCATTGAGTTCCTTCCGAAACAAGCTAAAATATGTGTGCGAATCAATCTTTAACATGTATAGCATACAGACATCCGCGAACACCTCCCGGAACATGACTCCAACCTCCCGGACTAACTGCAAATAGTGGTCCAGATACGGTGTAAGCATATTCATCTTAGAGGGCAAATAGCCAACGGAGAATCCAGAGAGGAACACCTGATCCTTGAAATGATCATATGTTTTTTCATCTTCACATAAACGCAAGATCCATTTTTCCGCTTCCGCCACCATCTCTACGGCCATCATGGAAGTGTTGTTGAGAATCTCAACTCGTAATTCATCACTGATTTGGTTGACCAACATCTGGTCATAGCAGCGGAAAATAATCTTTGAGATTAAAATTGCAGCTGATTTTGAGAAATATTCCACACGTTTTCTGCGATTTCTGCATTTTTCTCCGACAAAATGCGAAATTTCATGACAAAGGGAAGCCTGAATGGAAAACGTGTCGTACAATTCATCATAGGGAATCTGTACGAGGACAAGTCCCGGCATGGAATCAGTCGCGTGAAACAGCTCCTCTGCCTCAATTCTCTGACATAATTGCGGTACGAGTAAAAAATGTATATCCCTCTTTACTTCGTCTTTCCTTTGAAGAATCCTGGCACACCAATTTAGAAATGACAAGGTGTATTCCAACATAATTACGGGAATATCGAATACTAGTGGCCGAAGTTCCGGATGGTGTGAGAGTTGTCCCTCCGTCCGGGTAATTAATTCCATTAAAAATCCCTGCTAGCACAGTGTTGGTTTCTGTGGTATAATCCTCTTCATGAGGGGGCTGTACACCATGAAGAGGAATCATTCAGAGCGCAACAAATCACGACGCAAAACACCTTGGGATGGGAAAGGTGAACTTACACC
>JAFTBW010000099.1 GCA_017455015.1 Oscillospiraceae bacterium
CCCACGCACGCTTGACGGCAAATTTTGCGCCCGCCTGCGTTGCAAAAACCTTGAAATACACAAAGTATTCCTGCGGTTTTCGCGCCTTGGCGGACACAAAATTTGCTCGCCAACCGCACACGTTGATTTAATCAGCGCTTCCTTAACTGATACGTTCGCCGGGCGCACGGTCAACTCACCGGTCAGTATATTGAAAGCTGACTTTCGAACGGGCGCTGCGGGTTGCGAAACATACGGGAAACGTGACTTTTTGTCAAGATAATGTGAATTGCCTTGCCTTTTCCTTTAACTGACAGTATAATCATTCCATCACACAAAGACTGGAGGCGGTACTATGCCCGGACCGGGCGGAGGGCACAGCCCCCGTGGCTTTCTCACCGAGGAGGAAAAACAGAACATCCCCAAGGTGGACGCCACGCTTTTGAAGCGGATTTTGTCCTACCTGACCCCATACTGGCTGCAATTTATTCTGGTGTTCGCGGTGATCCTGCTGAGCGCCGGAGTGGGTCTGCTGCCCAGCATCATCACCGGGCGCATCGTGGACGAGGCGCTGGTAGGCAGGAACATGGCGCTGCTGGTGCATCTGCTGCTGATGGCTTTTGTCTCGCTGGCGGCGTCGCAGGTCATCGGCGTACTTGAGACTTACATCAATGCCTGGATCGGCCAGCGCATCATCTTCGACATGAAGAACCAAATGTACCGCCATCTGCTGCGGATGCCCCACGCCTTCTTCACCACGGAAAAGCAGGGGGACATCATCACCCGCATGAATACGGACATCAGCGGCGTCAGCAGCGTGATCTCCGGTACTCTGAGCAGCATCGTAAAGAATGTCTCCACCGTAGTCACCACGCTGGTTGCCCTGTTCACGCTGAGCTGGCAGCTTGCCCTGGTGGGCATTGTCATCATCCCGCTGCTGATCCTCCCGACCCGCAGCGTGGGAAGGACCCGCTGGAAGCTGCTCACAGAGAGCCAGGCCAAGAACGATGAGATGAACCAGTTGGTCAACGAGACCCTCAGCGTCAGCGGCTCGCTGCTGGTGAAGCTGTTCACCCGGGAGGAGACGGAATATAAGCGCTTTGAACAGGTCAATGAGCTTGTCACGCGGCTCAATCTGCGAGAGCAGCGCTCAGGCCGCTGGTTCCACGTCGTCATGGGGATGTTTACCCAGGTGGGGCCGCTTCTCATCTACTTTGCGGGGGGCTGGCTCATCATCTCCCACACCGACAGCAGCCTGACCGTTGGCACGATCACCGCCACGGTGGCCCTCATCAACCGCTTGTACATGCCCGTGCAGTCCCTTTTGAACATCCAGGTGGACTTCACCCGCTCCCTGGCGCTGTTCACCCGCATCTTCGACTACTTTGACAAGAATATCTCCATCACCACGCTGCAAACCGGGAAAAAGCCCAACGTCAGCCACGGCGGCATCGTCTACCGCCATGTGGCGTTCTCCTACGACCCGGACAAGCCCATTCTGAAAGACATTGATTTCACCGTGCCGCCGGGAAAAATGTACGCCATCGTCGGTCCCTCCGGCTCCGGCAAATCCACGGTGGTGAACCTGCTGCCCCGGCTCAATGACGTGACGGGCGGCAGCGTCACCGTCGGCGGCGTGGACGTGCGCAAGATCGACCTTTCATATCTGCGGCAGCAGATCGGGGTGGTGACCCAGGACAGCTATCTGTTCAACGGCACCATCCGGGAAAATCTGCTTTATGCCCGGGAGGACGCCACCGAGGCAGAGCTGGAGCGGGCCTGCCGCATTGCCAGCATCCACGACTTCATCGTAAGCCAGCCCCGCGGCTACGAGACCGTGGTGGGTAACCGGGGCCTGAAGCTCTCCGGCGGGGAAAAGCAGCGCCTGTCCATCGCCCGGGTGATTCTCAAAGACCCGAAAATTCTGATTCTGGACGAGGCCACCAGCGCCCTGGACTCCATCTCCGAAAACGCCATCCAGGATGCCCTGGAACAGCTCATGCAGGGGAGGACCAGTATCGTCATCGCCCACCGCCTCTCCACCATCCTGAAAGCCGATCAAATCCTGGTGGTAAAGGACGGCGTGATCGCGCAGCAGGGAACCCATGCCGAGCTATTGGAAGCCGGCGGCGTGTACCGCGAGCTGTATGAGACGCAGTTTCGCATGGTACTGCCGTCCACCGGGGGGGCGGACGGCGAGGCCTGATCAGAGGGCGGAAAAAGAAAATGAGGTTTGATCATGACAAGGACAGAGGACGGGGAGAGCGCTGTTATCCCATCCAGCATAGATGGCCTAAGCTCCATTGCACCGGCACATGACATGCAATAAGCACGGATTTTCGCGTTTCCGGAAAAACAGGCAAGCGGTTCATGCGGTAAATCGAATGACGGCAGAAAGAGAGAAGTGAGCTCATGACTGCACATTTGCCCACACTGTTTTTACCCCATCCTCCACAAGGAGATGATCTGTCCTGCATGTGGACGGATTATCGGACAGAACGGTCAGCCATCCTATGCTCCCCCGCAGGGGGCGGCGCCCAAGGCTCGGCAGCAGGCTTTTCCCGTTGAGATGCAGGAGCTTGCGGATACCGTAACGGTAGAAGAGGGGACTTACCGGCAGTGGAAATGCTATACGTATCTCACAGCCGGACTGAGGGTCACGATCACAAAATATGTGAGTTCCGGGCCGAAAGACGAACCGGAATACGTCAACATCCCCTCCGGGATCAACGGAATGCCTGTGACTGAAATCTGGAGCACCGCGTTTTTTGGCTGTGACCGTATCGAGGAAATATCGCTCCCGGCAAGCGTGACAAAACTGCAGGATGGTGCTCTCTCCGGCATGAGAAAGCTCATTTCCATTGCCGTGGAAGACGGAAACCCTGCCTACTGTTCCAGAAACGGCGACCTGTATACCGCGGATATGCAGGTCCTGGTATGCGTCCCGGCCGGAAAGACTGGAAAGAACCGGGTGCCGGAGGGCGTGACCGCCATCGGTTACCGCGCTTTTTGCGGCTGCACCGGTCTGCGGGAGATTCTGCTTCCCGCCTCCGTAAAGGAGATCGGGAACGGCGCGTTCATGGGCTGCGCAGAACTGACGGCCGCGGTTTTGCCGGAGCGCCTGAAAAAACTGGGGCGCGATGCTTTTGCCGGTTGCCGGCGTTTGCGGAGCGTTACGGTTCCTGACACGCTTCCGGTCATTGAAAAGGCGGCGTTCGCAGGCTGCAAGGGTCTTGCGGAGCTCCGGCTCCCCGCCGGCCTGCGCACTGTGGAGAGCTACGCCTTTGCCAAATGCACGCTTCTCCGGGACGTATACTATTCCGGTACCCCGGAGCAGTGGCGGCAAATTGAAATCGGAACGCAAAACGAGTGCCTGACGCGGGCGAACATCCATTATGTCAAAGCGCCGCCCTCTGCACCGTGACCGCAAGCCCTGTCATGAACGACACCCCTCCCCGAACGGGGAGAGGTGTCGTTCATAGAGGTTCAAGTTCTTTTGAAAATAATGGGAAGCGGCGTCATTCCCTGGTCACTTTCATGCGTTTTTTGCAGGCATACATTCGCTCGTCGGCGCGGCGGAACACATCGTCCACATCCTCGCCCTCGCCCCCGGCGTACTCCGCCATGCCGAAAGCGGCGGAATACCGCTCCCAGGGCTCCCGATCCTCCCGGGCGGAGGACTCGGCAAAGCGCTCCTCCAACTGGTGCAGCAACGCTTCCCGGTTCCCGTAGTCCTCCCCCTGCAGGACGACGACAAACTCGTCGCCGCCAACCCGGTACACCGGCGAGTGGCGGTAGATGTCCCCAATGATCTTGCAGGAGCCGATGATATAGCGGTTGCCGTTTTCGTGTCCGTAGTTGTCGTTGATTTTTTTCAGATTGTTGAGATCCACCATGACGATGGCAAACTCCGCCTCCCCGTTGACAACCTCCTGGGCAAGCTCCGCGTCCTTTGCGTCGTAAGCGGCCTTGCTCTTCATGTGCGTCAGGGCATCCTGGTAGGCCAGACGGCTCATTCCCTTTGCCTCCTCCTGAGCCTGGCGCGCCCAAGTCTCCGCGCTGAGGATGTTTTCCACATAGTCTTTCATGTCGGAGGTCATTTTGCAGATGGACTCCGACAGGGATTCCAGCTCGTTTCTGGTGCATATCTTTGGAGAGAAGTAGACCATCCGCTCCGGGTCCTTCTGATCGTGGCTTTTCAGGGCAAAGTAGCGGGTGCTTTCCTCCAACTGCAGCACCGGACCAATAACGTTTTTCTTGAGCCATGCCCGCAGGATCGCGCTGAAAATCATGCCGACTGCCATGGTCAGCAGGACCGTGCCAAAAATCGGCAGAAGCACGCCCGCACGCATCTCCGAGACAGGCAAGTCCGCGCAGCACAGGGCAATGACACTGCCCTTGTACGCCACGGGGACACAGGCGGTATAGCACTTTCCGTAGTCGGAGCTGTTATAGAAGTAGCTGACCTGCGGCCTGTTGACGAACGCGTCGATATAGGGGGCGAGCTCTTCCGCCGTATAGCCCTCCAGCTCCGCCATCAGGGGGTCAGGCTCCCCGTTCCCGGCTGCCCGCTCCGCGGCGGACACGGAGGAACAGACGCTTACCATGATCCCGCTCCCGTCGTCCCGCGGGATGCAGAGGTAGACGTACAGCAGCTCATGGTCGTCCACCAGATCGTTCAGCAAAAGCTGGAGCTGTCCGTATTTCTCAGACGGTATTCCGGTGCGGATGCATTCCTCCAGGTCCGCCTTGTCCAAGGTGCCGACGATATGGTTCACCACGCCGCGCAGCCGGGTGTTGTACTGCCGGGTCAGCGTGCGGGCGGAGATCCCATAGACCAGCAGCGCCAGAAGCAGACTCAACGCCAGAATAAACACGGCGTTGAAGCGCATGATGCTGCGTTCAATGGGCCTTTCTTTCATCAAAAGACCCTCCTCTCACAAGGTGAGTGCCGCGCTCCCGCAGCGGCGCGAATGAAACGAAACCTTTCACTTTACGGATCAATGAAATCGGAATTGTTATTGATCGTGGGAACGCCGTTTGAACAGCCGGACGAAAATGCGCTTTTTGCGCTCCGGCTGCGCCTTGGCGGGGACAACCGTCCGGCCATAGAAATAGCGGTACAGCGCCTCCTGGCTGGAGGTATCCCCGTCTCCGGGCTCCAGAAGGTAGCTGCCGTCGGCCTGCATGATCCAGCCCTTGCTGCGGTCTCCGAGCTCCGCGTCCAGGATCTCCCGGACCTGCTCCCGGGTGTCCGGAGAGCTTACCTCGGCAAAAACCTCTACCCTGCGTTCCACGTTGCGGTTGAGCAGGTCTCCGGAGCCGATGAATATCCGCTCGTCCGCGCCCGCGCCGAAGCAGTAGATGCGGGAGTGCTCCAGCCACCGGCCCACGATGCTCTTGACAGTGATGTGGTCCGTGTAGCCCGGGATGCCCGGCCGCAGGCAGCAGATGCCCCGGACATAGAGCTCCACATGCACCCCGGCCTGGGAGCACTGGATCAGCTTCTGCATCAACTCACGATGGTTGACGGAGTTTACCTTGATGCGCACCCGGCCCTCCGGCCCCTTGGCGATCTCCCGGTCCAGCAGCTCCATCAGCGGCTGTTTGAAGCTCAGGGGAGCCACCCACAGCTTTTTGGCTGCGGGCGGGGTCTGGGAGGCGGTCAGCGCGGCAAAAACCATCTCCGCGTCCTCCGCCGCGGCCTCGTCCGCCGTGATCAGACTGAGATCGCAGTATTGCTCGCTGGTGACCTCGTTGTAGTTGCCGGTTCCCACCTGGGTGATGTGGGTGACGCCGGAGCTGGTCCGGCGGGTGATGAGACAGAGCTTGCAGTGGACCTTTTTGTCCGGCAGGCCGTAGATGACCCGGCAGCCCGCATCCTCCAGCACCTCGCTGTAATCAATGTTGTTCTGTTCGTCAAATCTGGCCCGGAGCTCCAGCAGACAGAGCACCTGCTTGCCCCGGTCTGAGGCGTAGGCCAGGGCGGCGGCCACCTTGCTGTTGGCTGCCAGCCGGTACAGGGTGATGTATATGGACTCCACCGTGGGGTCGTCCGCCGCCTCATAGAGCAGGTCCACAAAGGGCATCATGCTCTGGAACGGGTAGCTCAGGAGCAGGTCGTGTTTTTCGATATACCGGAAGAACTCTCCCTTTTTCAGGCCAATGTCCCGGCTGCATTTGCGCTCCTCATACTTGAAGCCTGCGGCGCTCTTCACGCTGCTCCGGAAGCCGAGGTCAAAGGGAATGCCGGTTTGGAAAACGTTCTGCTCGGGCAGATGCAGGCTCTTTACCAGCATCTGGCGGGCGTTCTGGGAGATTTTGCCGCTGATTTGCAGGCGGACCGGCTGCTGGCGCTTCCGCTTTTTCAGCAGCGCGTTCATCTCGTCCCGGAAGTTCTCGTCCGTCAGCTTGTCGGACAGGAAGACGTCGGCATTCCGGGTCACGCGGATGACGCAGCTTTCCCGGATGCCGGTCTTTTTGAACAGCAGGGGCAGGAAGTGGCGCACAAGCTGGTCCGTCAGGGCGATTTTTTGCCGTCCGTCGATTTCAAAGGCCGTGTAGGACGGGAGCCGGGTCAGCGGCACGATGGCCAGGTCGGATTCCTGGCCCCTGCCCAGCCAGGCCATGATGTAGGACTCCTTGCCCCATAGAAACGGCAGACCGGAGCCGTCGCTGACCATCCTGGGCAGCAGCATGGGCCGGATGTCGCTGAAGATCTTTTTGCACATCAGCTCGTCGACCTTGCTGATGCGCCGGAAATCCAGCACGTCCGTACCGGTCTGGCTGAAGCGCTCGTTTAGCCGCCGCCAGACCTCCTCCGCCAGAAGCTGCTGCTCCCGCACCGTCTCCATGATCCGCCGGAGCTGTTCCGCCGGGACCCAGCCGGAGCAGGGGTCCCGCTGCTCCGGGAGCATCTGGGCGCGGTGGGTCAGGATGCCCACCCGCACCATAAAGAACTCCTCCAGATTGGACTGGTAGATTCCCAGGAATTTCAGCCGCTCCAGCAGCGGCGTCTTCTCGTCCGCGGCCTCCATCAGCACGCGGCGGTTGAATTCCAGCCAGCTCAGCTCCCGGTTGACCAAACAGCGGGTCAGCTCATCCGGCTTCCGCTCCTCCTCCGGATTTTTTGTCCCGTCGGATTTCTTTCCCTCATTGGTTTTTTTACTATCCTCCGGCTTCTTCTCCGGCTTTTTGGAGTCGGACTTTTTTCCCTCCGGCTTTTTGCCGTCGGCTTTTTTCCGCTCCGCCTTTGTCTGCGCATCCTCTGCCTTCGTCTGCGCATTCTCCGCCTTTGGCGGCGCATTCTCCGCCTCGGGAACGGTTTCCTCCGCTGAGGGCAGTTCCTCCTCCGGCTCCATGTCCTGTATGGCAATGGCATCTGTCTCTGCCATGGTCTGTCGCTCCTTTTCCCCTGGATTGCGTCTGCGTATTCTAAAACAGGAGACGCCGCCGGGAATGTGTTTTCGGTCCCGGCGGCGCGCCGTTTACTTCAGGTCCCGCTTGATCTGGGAGTCAATGGCATCCTCGATGGCCTCTATGACGATGCGCAGCACCTTGAGCCGGGCGTATTTCTTGTCATTGGATTCGATGATATGCCATGGCGCGTTTTCCGTGCTGGTTTTTGCGAGCATCTCGTCCACGGCCTGCTCGTACAGCGGCCACTTTTCCCGGTTCCGCCAGTCCTCCTCAGTGATCTTCCACTGCTTTTCGGGAGTGTTCTGTCGGGCGTTGAAGCGCTCCAGTTGGGTCTCCTGGTCGATGTGGATCCAGAACTTCAGCACCACTGCACCCCAGTCCGTCAGGCAGCGCTCAAACTCGTTGATTTCGTTGTAGGCCCGCTTCCAGTCCTGCTCGGCGCAGAAGCCCTCCAGCCGTTCCACCATGACCCGGCCGTACCAGGTGCGGTCGAAGATGGCAAAGTGGCCGCTGCGGGGTACTTTGGTCCAGAACCGCCACAGATACTGCCGCGCCAGCTCGTGGGGCAGGGGACTGGCGATGGGGATCACGTCAAAGCCCCGGGGGTCCAGGGGATAGGTCAGACGGCGGATGTTGCCGCCCTTGCCGGAGGCGTCCCAGCCCTCGAAGCAGAGCACCACCGGGATCTTTTTCCGGTAGACGACGTTGTGAAGCTGGTTGAGCCGCTTTTGCAGCTTTTTCAGCTCTTTCTTGTAATCCGCCTCGGGGATGTTGGGAGAGAGGTCCACATCCGCAAGCTTCGGCATTTTCAGCAGGGGGAAGTCCTCCTCGAAGGGCTTGCCCACATACCTGCCCTTCTCCAGGGCTCTTTGTACCTTGTTTTTCAGCAGCCGCATGGCGTCCCGCACGGCAAGGCGGCGCTGCTCTCCGTCCAGAATGTGCCACTTTACCGCGTCGTTCGTGTGGCCCATAAACTTGTCGTAGGTGTCGAAAAAGACCTCGTACTCCCGGTGCTGCCACAGATCGTCCTGGCTGACCCGCCAATCCGTCTCCGAGCGGTCCAGCAGATTGGCCAGCCGCCTTGTCTGCTCCTTCTTGCTGATGTGCAGGAAAATCTTCAGCACCAGATAGCCCGCGTCCCGGAGCTGACGCTCAAACTCGTTGATCTCGCGGATGCGATCCTTATACTGCGCTTCCGTAATCTCCCGATGGATGTACTTCCGCACTGCGTCCTCCATCCAGCCGCCGTCCATGAACAGGATTTTTCCATTCTCCGGGATCATACCGGCATAGGGATAAAGGAACGGATAGCGGGACTCCGCCTGAGGCGTGAACACGGATGAGACGACTTTATAAAACCGGGGATCGATCTCACTGATCAGCTCGTTGATCAGCGAACCCTTGCCCGCGGCTGCCCAGCCCTCTACCAGTACAATGATGGGAAGCTTGCTCTCCTTGATGCGCTCCTGCATGGCGGTCAGCTCCGCCCGCAGCTCCTTTATCTCCGTCTTGAGCTCGTCCTTTCCGGCGGCGTCGCTTTGCTTTTCGATCTCTTTCAGCATGGCACGTTTCCTCCGTCCCGTAATGGTCTGTGATGAACGGCGTTCCGCCCCTTTTCCGGAGAAAAGCGCCGTTTATGATCCATCTAATTTTATTCGATTGATTGTCAATTGTCAACGGGAATTGTGCAATTTTGCAAAACAATTTGGAATATCAGCCAAAATCATGCGAAAGGCGGCAAACCTCTCGGTCTGCCGCCAGGATCAATGGAACGCGATGGCTCGCAATGTTATTTTCTGCGGCGCTGTCCCTTGCGCTGCTGCTGAAACAGCTTGTTGCCGGACATCTTCCCATCCGATTCCTGCATAAAGCGTTTCAACTTATCCTCAAACTGCTGGTTCCCGGAATCGGCGGTCACAGTCTGGCTCCCGTCCCGCCGGATGCTCCCGGGCGCCTCGCGCCGGGGCCGTGGCCTGCCGGCCTCCCTTGGGGCCTGCGCATTTGCCTGCTTGACGGACAGGCTGATTTTTCCCTCCGGGCTGACGCTCAGAACCTTTACCCTGACCTCCTGCTGTTCTGTCAGATAGTCGTGGACATCCCGGACAAAGGCGTCAGCCACCTCCGAGATATGTACCAGTCCGCTCCGTCCCCCGGGCAGCGCCACAAACGCGCCGAAATTGGTGATCCCGGTCACTTTGCCGTCCAAAACAGCTCCCACTTCCAGTTGCATGTTCTTCCTGATTCCTCTCTCTCCCTGTGATGCTTCCGACTTTTCCCTCACCCACGGCAGAAAAAGCCTCGTCCATTCCGCTTCCGCCTGACGGCGCAAGCTCCATATCCCTCGGTTTCTTCTTCCTTTTCCCAAGCGGGTACGCTTCGCTTGGCCCCGCCGGGGGCCCCTTATTGGAGGGGGGACCGTCGGCCGTTCCCCCGCGAGGCCGGTGGTGGGTGAGGCCCCATTCCAATTTCTTCCGTTTTCTCCCTCCCCCTCAAGGGGGAGGGGGGACCGCCGCCCCATTGGGGCGGTGGTGGGTGAGGCCACCTACCGCCGCACACCCTGTCCTGGGTAGGCTCAGTTTCCCACATCGTACAGGACGCGCTCTCCGGGCGTCACGAGGCCGAGCCGCTCCCGTGCGATCTGCCCGATGATCTCGGGGTCCTCCGCGTGTTCGATCTCGTAGCGCAGCCGCTGGTTCTCCCAGCGAAGCTGCTCCGCCTCCTGGGCAAGCTGCAACTGCTCCGCCCGGGCGGTCTCATTGGTTTTCCAGGCGTTTGCCAGCATGACCACAGCGTACGCAATCACGGCGATGATCACGATCCTCGTAAAAATGCTGGAACGCTTCAGCTTCATTGCTCTTCCTCCTGTTGTGTTGCGGCTGCCTTCCCTGTCGCCTGCGGGCCTTTTGCCGGACAATCCCTATTGTAAACCTTTTCCGCAAAAATGAAAAGTCTTTTTTTATCATTTTTTTCTGGCGGCGCAGAACATTTTTGATATAGCGGACCGGAACAGCGGCCAGAGCGTCCAAATCATGCCGCAGCCGTCGGAGAATCGTCCGAAATCCGCGCCCGAACAGGCAAAACCAAATTCCCGCCCCGCCCAGCACAAGGGGCGGAAAATACAGCCGCAGCATCCCGGCACCGGGGCCCATGCCTAACAAAAACAGGGCGGCGGCAAAGCAGATGCAGAAAAACGCGTCCAGAGCAAACGCCCGCAGACGACCGCCGCGCTCCCGCAGGGTGCGCAGCAGGTCGTAGAGCGCGCCAAGGCCCAGACCGGTGAGAAAGGTGGCCGCCAAGAGCGCCATCTCCGCTCCGATAGGGTTTTCCATCTCCCGCCGCCCTCAGGAAAAGAGCCTGGACCAGAACCCGCCGGAGGCCGCGGCATCCTCATATCTGAGGGAGGAGACGAGCCCCAAAATGTCAACCTCTCCCGCGTCCAGATCCAGACGGCCTACGGAAAGCTCCTCGCCGCCGATGAACAGCTCTCCGCCGGAGGTGCGCATGGCGATCTCCCGCTCATCGAAGCGCTCCATCTCCTCCACACCGCTGACGCGCAGCCGCCTGCGCTCGGAAAGCGAGAGACTGTGGGGCTTCGCTACGGCGCCGGCGGACGGCTTTCCCCGGTCTGTGTTCCCCCGGTCATAGGGCATACGCACACTTCCTTTCGGGTTTCCATGGGGAATCCTATGCGCCGTGTGCGTCTGTTATGCTCCCGCCCGGGTACAGTATCACACGCGAATGAATCATTTCCCATTCCCCCGGTGAGCGGGAGGAGCGGGACCGCGAAGCGGCGGAGAAGCGGCGGATGAGGGAAAAAGCATAAAATATCTGCGAAGAGTATGGAATCCCGGGGCGATCTGTGGTATACTGCTTTGGATTTTGGGAAAAACCGCCGCGCCGGCGGTATCGGAAACGGCGCGGGGAGAGGACAGAACCATGGTGCATTTTGTGGGCGCGGGCAGCGGAGCGCCGGACCTGATCACGGTGCGGGGAGCAAGGCTGCTGGGCGAGGCGGACACGGTGATCTACGCGGGGAGTCTGGTCAATCCGGCCCTGCTGGAATATACGAAACCCGGCTGTGAGATTCACGACAGCGCGAAGCTGACCCTGGAGCAGGTGCTGGAGCTGATCCGCGCCGCGGAACGGGCGGGGAAGACCACGGTGCGGCTGCACACCGGGGATTGCAGCATCTACGGCGCGGTCCGGGAGCAGTTCGACGCCCTGGACGCGCTGGGGATCGACTACGACGTGTGCCCCGGCGTCAGCTCCTTTTGCGGGGCGGCGGCGGCGCTGCGGACGGAGTACACCCTGCCGGAGGTGAGCCAGACCGTCATCATTACCCGCGCCGCCGGGCGCACGGGCGTGCCGGAACGCCAGTCCGTCGCCGCACTGGCATCCCACGGAGCCACGATGGTGCTGTTTCTCAGCGCGGGCATGACGGAAAAGCTGCGGGAGGAGCTGCTCAGCGGAGGCTGCAAACCGGAAACCCCCGCCGCCATCGTCTACAAGGCTACCTGGCCGGGAGAGGAGCGGATTTTCCGCTGCACCGTGGATACGCTGCCCGAAACCGCCCGGGAAAACGGCATCGACAGAACCGCTCTCATCATCGTCGGAGACTGCATGGGGGAGCAATACGCCCGGTCGAAGCTCTACGACCCCCGCTTTTCCACGGGATATCGGGCTGCGGAGAAGCCGTGAAAGGGGCAGTCTTTGCCTATACCCGCCGCGGGCTCGACCTGGCCGTGCGGCTGCGCGCCTGCCTGCCGGACTGGGAAATAGCCGCCTATGCGCCGGAGCGGCTGGCGGGCGGGGCGTTTGCGCCGATTCCGAACCCCTCGGAGGCCTTTTACGGGGAGCAGTTCCGCGAACAGGACGCCCTGGTCTTTGTGGGGGCCTGCGGCATCGCGGTCCGGTGCATTGCGCCACACGTCCGGGACAAGCGGACGGACCCGGCAGTGCTCTGCGTGGACGAGACGGGCAGCTTTGTGATCCCCCTGCTCAGCGGACACATCGGCGGGGCAAACGCCCTGGCGGCGGAGCTGGCCGCTGTGCTGGGGGCAACGGCGGCCGTCACCACCGCCACGGATGTGAACGGGCGCTTTTCCGTGGACGCCTGGGCAGCGGAGCGGGGCTTTGTGATCGGCGACATGGCTGCTGCAAAGGCGGTCTCCGCCGCGATATTGGAGCGGAACATCCCCCTGGATACGCCGCTGCCGGTTCTGGGGCAATTGCCACCCGGCCTGGTCCGCGGCGACAGCGGGGAGCTTGGCATCTACATCGGCTGGGACACGCGCTGCCCCTTTGCCCGGACCCTGCGCCTGATCCCCAAAAGCCTGTGCCTCGGCCTCGGATGCCGGAAGGGGATCTCCGCCGCCGCCGTCGCGGAGGCGGTGGACGCGGTTCTTACACAGGCGGAGCTGGACCCGCGGGCGGTCCGGCGCGCCGCCTCCATCGACCTGAAAGCGGGGGAGGCGGGGCTGCTGGAATTCTGCCGGAGCCATGGCCTGCCCATTGCATTTTACACTCCGGAGGAGCTGCAGGCCGTGCCGGGAGACTTCACCCCCTCGGCCTTTGTGGAACAGGTGACCGGGGTGGACAACGTGTGCGAGCGGGCCGCGCTTTTGGGTGCGGACCGGCTGCTGGTGAGAAAGACCGTTCGGAACGGCGTGACCGTGGCCGTGGCGGCGGAGAAGACGGAGGTGCGCTTTGGCGAAGCTGCATGTGGTGGGCATCGGCCCGGGTGACCATGAGGATATGACCCTGCGGGCGGACCGGGTGCTTCGGTCGTGCCAGGTAATTGTAGGCTACAAGGTCTATGTGGACCTTGTACGGGACTGGTACCCCGATAAGGAGTTTCGCGCCTCCGGCATGACCGGGGAGGCAGAGCGCTGCCGTCTTGCCCTGGACCTGGCGCGGCAGGGGACGGAGACCGCCCTCATTTGCTCCGGGGACAGCGGCGTCTACGGCATGGCGGGGCTGGCCTACCAGCTCCGGGGCGGGGATACCGCGCCGGAGATCGACGTGGTCCCCGGCCTGACCGCGGCATGCAGCGGGGCTGCGGTGCTGGGCGCGCCGCTGACCCACGATTTTGCCGTGATCAGTCTCAGCGACCGGCTGACGCCCTGGGAGACCATTGAAGCCCGCCTCCGGCGGGCGGCGGAGGGGGATTTTTCCATCGTCCTCTACAACCCTGCCAGCCGCGGCCGGCCCGACTACCTCCGCCGCGCCTGCGGCATCCTGCTGGAATATCTGCCTCCGGACCGGCCCTGCGGTATCGCCCGCAACGTGGGAAGAGCGGGGGAGGGGCGGGAGCTTCTGCCTCTCGAAAGCCTCCGGGACGCCCCGGCGGATATGTTCTGCACCGTGTTCATCGGCAATGCTTCCACCCAAATGCTGGGGGACGCCATGGTCACGCCGAGGGGGTATCGGGATGTTTAGCTTCTGCCTGTTTGCCGGCACCGCCGAGGGGCGGGAGCTGGCGGAACTGCTGACCGGGCAGGGGGCTGCCGTCACCGTCTGCGTAGCGACGGAGTACGGCGAGACCCTGCTGCCCCGGGTAGAGCGCCTGACGGTCCGCGCCGGGCGGCTGGACCGGGAGGGGATGGCGGAGCTGCTGCGGGAGACGGACTATGACCTCGTCATCGACGCCACACATCCCTACGCTGTTTCGGTGTCGGAAAACCTGTCCCTGGCCTGCCGGGAGACGGGAAAAGAGTATCTGCGGCTGCTCCGGGGCGCCTCTGCGCGTCCGGAGGCGGCGCACTATTTCTCCGACGCCGGGGAGGTCGTTGCGTTTCTGCGCCGGTATGGGGGGAAGGTGCTTCTGACCACCGGCAGCAAGGACCTTGGGACCTTTGCCGCGCTGCCGGATTTTGCAGAGCGGGTCTACGCTCGGGTGCTGCCGATAGATAGCTCCCTGCGGGCCTGTCAGGCGGCGGGACTGCCGCCCTCCCACATCATCGCCATGCAGGGGCCGTTCTCCAGGGAACTGAACGCCGCCCTGGTGCGCAGCGTCGGCGCAACCTGGCTGGTCACCAAAGACGGCGGGGACGCCGGCGGCTTTCCAGAGAAAACCCAGGCGGCCAGGGAGACAGGCTGCGGCCTGCTGGTCATTGGCAGACCACGTCAAGGGGAGGGTGAGGGTGAATCGCTCTCGGAACTGCTTGCGAGGCTGCAAGGACAGTTTGGCTTCCGGTTTCCGGCCCTCGTGACCCTGGCAGGCATCGGTCCCGGCGGGGCGGACGCCATGACGCGGGAGGTGCTTGACGCCTGCGCCGGGGCGGACTGCCTGATCGGTGCGCAGCGCATGATCTCCGCGGTACTCCGTCCGGGGCAGCACGCCCATGCGGCGGTGGCTGCGGCGGACATCGCGGCGTACATCCGTGCCAACCCGGAGTACAGGCGTTTTACCGTGGCCCTCTCCGGGGACACAGGCTTTTACAGCGGGGCGAAAAAGCTGCTGCCCCTGCTCTCGGACTGCAACTGCCGGGTGACGGTTCTGCCGGGTCTCAGCTCCCTCTCCGTCCTCTGTGCCCGGCTCGGAGCGAGCTACGAGGACGCGGAAACCCTCAGCCTCCACGGGCGGGAGGGGAGTCTGGTTCCCGCTGCGCGCAGAAACAGGCTGCTGTTTGTCCTCACCGGGGGAGAAAAAGACCCAGGCGCGGTGTGCCGGGAGCTGACGGCGGCGGGTCTCGGCGACCTGACCGTTCACGTCGGGGAGCGGCTGGGCTACCCGGAGGAAAAAATCACCTCCGGCCCTGCGGAGGAGCTGACGGCGGGGGAGTACGACAGTCTCAGCGCCGTGCTGATCGAAAATCCCGGCTCTCTGACCCCGGCGACGCCGGGACTGCCGGACGGGAGCTTTCTCCGGCGGGAGGGGGTTCCCATGACCAAGCGGGAGATCCGGGCGCTGGCCCTCTGCCGCCTCGCCCCCGCAAGGGACGCGGTGTGCTGGGACGTAGGCGCGGGCACCGGCTCCGTCTCCGTGGAGCTGGCGCTGCTGGCGGACCGGGGGCGGGTCTACGCCGTGGAGCGGGACGCGGAGGCCCTGGGGGCGCTGGAATACAACAAGGCCCGCTTCGGCCTGGGCAATCTCACCGTCGTTCCCGGCTCCGCGCCGGAGGCGCTGCAAAGCCTCCCTGCACCTACCCATGTGTTCCTGGGGGGGACAGGGGGGAAAACAAGAGAGATCCTGAACCTGATCCGGGAGAAGAACCCCAGGGCGCGGATCGTGGCGGCAGCGGTGACGCTGGAGACGGTTGCGGAGCTGACGGAGGCCATGGACGGCCTGCCCCCCGGCGAGACGGATGCCGTCTGCCTCAACGTCTCCCGGGCGAAAAAGACGGGACCCTATCACCTGATGACCGCAGGGAACCCGGTGTACCTGTTCTCCTTTGGACCGGGGGAGGGGGAGGCGTGATCGCGCGCCTGCTGGCCCTGCCCGCCGGCTTCGGCATCGACCTGCTGCTGGGGGATCCCCAGGGCTGGCCCCATCCGGTGATCTTCATCGGGAAGCTGATCTCCGCGCTGGAGGCGCTGCTGCGGCGGCTGTTTCCCAAGACCCCGGCGGGGGAGCGGGCGGCGGGGGCGCTGCTCTGGCTGCTGACCGCGGGCGTCTCGTTTGTCGTACCCTTTGCGCTGCTGCGGCTTTGCGAGCGCGTGAGCCCATATCTGGCACTGGGGGTCGAGAGCCTCATGTGCTGGCAGATTTTGGCGACGAAGTCCCTGCGGGACGAGAGCATGAAGGTGTACCGCGCCCTGAAGACCGGTTCTCTGGAGGATGCCCGCCGCGCCGTCGCCATGATCGTGGGCCGGGATACGGAAAAGCTGGACGCACCCGGCGTGGCGCGCGCTGCGGTGGAGACCGTGGCGGAGAACTGCTCAGACGGCGTGATCGCGCCGCTGTTGTTTCTTGCCCTGGGCGGCGCGCCGCTGGGCTTTTTCTACAAGGCGGTGAACACCATGGATTCCATGCTGGGCTACACCGACCCGCCCTACACCCACATCGGTTTTGTGCCGGCAAAGGCGGATGACTGGATGAATTTTCTGCCCGCCCGCATCTCCGCCCTGCTGCTGCTGGCGGCGGGAGGGCTGCTGGGCCTGGACGTGAAAAACGGCTGGCGGATCTTCCGCCGGGACCGCTACAAACACGTCAGTCCCAACTCCGCTCAGACGGAGTCCGTGTGCGCGGGGCTGCTGGACCTGCGGCTGGCGGGGGACGCCTGGTACCACGGCTGTCTCCACCGCAAGGAGTTCATCGGGGACGCCCTGCGGGAGATCACGCCGGAGGACATTCCACTGGCAAACCGCCTCATGACCGCGGCGGCGCTGCTGGCCCTGCCCCTGGCTACAGCGCTCCGTGCGGCGTTGCTGTTGCAGCTTGGCTGAATTCTCCATTTTCGAGATTATACAGGGAGTAATACCGCATGTATTACAGAACGGATAACCCCCACGGGGGAGATATCTATGACCCGACAGAACCCGTCGTGCTGGATTTTTCCGCCAGCGTGAACCCCCTGGGCACGCCGGAGGCGGTGCTGTCCGCCGCGCATACGTCCCTCCGGGAGACCTGGCGCTATCCCGACCCCTTCTGCCGGGAGCTGACGGCGGCCATTGCAGCGCGGGAGGGCGTCCCATGCTCCCGCGTCCTCTGCGGCAACGGGGCCTCGGAACTGATTTACGCCTGGTGCGCTGCGGCGCGGCCCCGCAGCGCGGCGGAGACGGCCCCCTGCTTTACGGAGTACGCCCGGGCTCTCGGGCGCGTTGGCTGTGTTCCGGAGCGTTACGCACCGGACCCGGACCGGGACTTTCTGCCCGACACCGGGCTTTTGGACTTCCTCCGGGAAAAGCGCCCCGACGCCCTTTTTCTCTGCGACCCGAACAACCCCACGGGGCGGAGGTTCCCGCCGGAGCTGCTGCATCAGGTCCTTGTCCTCTGCCGGGAGCAGGGGACGCGGGTGTTTCTGGACCGCTGCTTTATCGAGCTGTCCGACGGCTGGGACGACCCGTCCCCGGACTGCGGGGAGTTTCCGAATCTCACGGTGCTGGGAGCGTTTACCAAGAGCCACGGGATGGCGGGGCTGCGGCTGGGCTGGTGCGTCAGCGGGGAGGAGGCACTGCTGCGTGACATGGCGGAGGCCTGCCCGCCCTGGAACGTGTCCTCCGTCGCCCAAGCGGCGGGGATCGCAGCAGCAAGGGATCGGGAGTTTCCGCGGCTGGCGAGAGATTTGATACGCCGGGAGAGGCCCGCGTTCCGGGCATCGCTGGAGGCGCTGGGCTTTCGCGTCATCCCCTCGGAGACAAATTTCCTGCTGTTCCGCGGCCCCGCGGAACTTGCCCCCAAGCTGCGCGGGCGGGGGATCGGCCTGCGGGATTGCGCAAATTTCCCCGGCCTCGGCGCGGGCTGGTACCGGGCGGCGGTTCGAAAACACGGGGAGTGGAAGGCGCTGATGCAGGCAATCAAGGAGGAGCTATGGCGAGAAACATCATGATCCAGGGCACCATGTCCAACGCCGGAAAGAGCCTGGTCTGCGCGGCCCTCTGCCGCATCTTCCGGCAGGACGGACTGCGGGTGGCCCCGTTCAAGAGCCAGAACATGGCGCTGAACTCCTTTATCACCAACACTGGCGGGGAGATGGGCCGCGCCCAGGTGGTCCAGGCCCAGGCGGCGGGCATCGCGCCGGACGTGCGGATGAACCCCATCCTCTTAAAGCCCACCACGGACGTGGGCAGCCAGGTGATCCTGAACGGACAGGTGCTGGGAAACATGGGCGCGTCGGAGTACTACCGGAGAAAGCGGGAATTCATCCCCGCCATCCGGGAGGCATACGACAGCCTCGCCGCCGAATATGACGTGATCGTCCTGGAGGGGGCGGGCAGTCCCGCCGAGATCAACCTCAAGCAGGACGACATCGTGAACATGGGCATGGCAAAGCTGGCCGACGCACCGGTGCTGCTGGTGGGGGACATCGACCGCGGCGGGGTGTTTGCCCAGCTCTACGGCACCGTGGCCCTGCTGGAGCCGGAGGAGCGGGCCAGGATCAAGGCGACGGTGGTCAACAAGTTCCGGGGGGACCGGGCGATCCTGGAGCCGGGTCTGCAAACGCTGGAACGGCTCTGCGGCGTCCCGGTGGCGGGGGTGATCCCCTACGTCCGTGCGGACATCGACGACGAGGACAGTCTGACGGAGCGCTTCCGCCGGGGAACGGGGACGCGGGAAATCGACATCGCGGTTATCCGCCTCCCCCGCATCTCCAATTTCACGGATTTCAGCCCCTTTGAGCGCTATGAGAACGTCTCTCTGCGCTATGTGGAGCGCGTCCGGGACCTGGGCCGGCCGGACCTCATCCTGCTGCCCGGCACCAAGAGCACCATCGCCGATCTGCTGTGGCTGCGCCAGAGCGGCCTGGAGACTGCGGTGCTGCACGCCCACGCAAACGGGACCACTGTTTTGGGCATCTGCGGCGGCCTGCAAATGCTGGGAAAGGCGGTCCGGGACCCCCAGGGGGTGGAGGCCGCCGGAGTCCGGGAGCTGAACGGCCTGGGGTTGCTGGACATCGAGACGGATTTTTTGCCGGAAAAGGTCCAGACCCAGACCGCGGGGACGTTCTCCGGCGTCACGGGTTTGCTGGCGGGGCTGAACGGCCTCGACTATGCAGGGTATGAGATCCACATGGGCCGCAGTCAGGTCCCGCCCCTGCTCTGCGGAGAAAACGTATACGGCAGCTACATCCACGGCATCTTCGACGCCCCCGGCGTCTGCGACCGGGTGCTGCTTTCCCTGTGCGAAAAAAAGGGCATCCCCTTTGCGCGCCTGGGCGCGTTCGACCCGGCGGAATACCGGGAGCGGCAGTACGATCTGCTGGCGGATGCGGTCCGCAGCGGGTTGGATATGGATCTGGTTTACCGGGTGCTGAACCGGCTCTGAGAAATAGACAGTTGAGAAATGAGAATCGACCATGCATGATGAAGAACTGACACGGCTGGAGCAAGCGCTTTCCGATTTGGTCGCCTCGTTGCCGGAGCCGGACGGCGGCGCGATGGAAGCCGCCAGACGGAGGCAGGACGCGCTGGCAAAGCCCCCCGGCAGCCTGGGGCGGCTGGAGGAGCTGTCCGTACAACTGGCGGGCATCACGGGACAGGCCGTCTCTGAAATCGAACAGACGCACATTTTGGTGTTCGCCGCGGACAACGGCGTGGTGGCGGAGGGCGTGGCCAGCGCTCCGAAATCCGTCACCCTCCGCCAGACGGTGAACATCGCCCACTACCGAACCGGCGCGGGGGTGCTGGCGAAACAGTTCGGCAGCGCTATCACGGTCTGCGACGTGGGCGTGGACGCGGAGATCGGCGATCCCGCCGTGCTGGACCGCAAGCTGATGCGCGGCACGGACAACATCGCCCGCGGACAGGCCATGACGCGTAAGACCGCCCTGCGCGCCATTCTCACCGGGGCGGAGCTGGCGGAAAACACCGCAGCGGACGCCCTGGGGGTGGGGGAGATGGGCATCGGCAATACCACCACCTCCTCCGCAGTGCTCTCCGCTCTGCTGGGAGCGGACCCCGAAACGGTCACCGGCAGGGGAGGGGGCCTCACCGACGCCGGACTGCGCCGCAAGCTGGACACGGTCCGTCAGGCTTTGAACGCAAACCGCCCCGACCCTGCCGATGTCGTGGACGTGATCAGCAAGGTGGGCGGGCTGGACATCGCTGCCATGTGCGGAGCCTTTCTCGGTGCGGCCAAAAGCCGCCGTCCGGCGGTAATCGACGGTTTTATCTCCGTGGTGGCAGCCCTATGCGCCGCCCGGCTCTGTCCAAGGATGCTGCACTATCTGATTCCCAGCCACGCCTCCGCTGAGCCGGGCTATGCACTGGCCATCAACGCTCTGGGGCTGCGGCCCATGCTGCTGCTGGATATGCGCCTGGGGGAGGGCAGCGGCTGTCCTCTTGCCTTTCAGGTGCTCCGGGCGTCCTGCGCCGTGATGCGCGACATGGTCAGCTTTTCCAATGCCGGCATCGACGACGGCTATCTGGAGGAGATCCGGACAGCGCCCTCACCCACCGCTTACCCAATATCAATTTCTTCCTCTTTCTCCCTCCCCTCGGAGGGGGAGGGAGAAAGAGAGGGATGAGGGCGAGGCAATCTACAAAAGAGCAGGAGAAACATACAATGAAGATCCGAACCATTCTGGAGCGAGAAAGCGTATCTCTGTCGTTTGAGGTGTTCCCGCCCAAGCAGGCGGAGGGCTTCGACTCGGTGGAACGCGCCGCGCTGTCCATTGCGTCGCTGAAGCCGGACTTTATGAGCGTGACCTACGGCGCAGGGGGTACCACTGCCGGTCTTACGCTGGAGCTGACCGATGGCATCCAAAAGGGGAGCGGCGTCCCGGCCATCGCGCACCTGACCTGCGTAGGCACCTCGCGGCAGGAGCTGGACCGGATGTTGGAGGAGTACCGCCGCCGGGGCATTGAGACGGTGCTGGCGCTCCGGGGAGACATTCCCCGGAGCGGAGAGCGGAAGAAAGACTTTCTCTACGCCGAGGACCTTGTTCGATATATCAAGGCCCACAGCAAGCTCTGCATCGGCGCGGCCTGTTATCCCGAGGGCCACGTGGAGAGCCAGAACAAGCACGAGGACCTGTTCTATCTTCGCCGGAAGGTGAACGCGGGCTGTGATTTTCTGACCACCCAGATGTTTTTCGACAACAACATCTTCTACAACTTTCTCTACCGCGCCCGGGAGGCGGGCATCCTCGTCCCCGTCATTGCCGGCATCATGCCCATCACCAACGCCAAGCAGCTCTCCCGCAGCGTCACTCTGAGCGGCACCGGCGTGCCGGAGCGGCTGCGGGCCATCGTGGACAGATTCGGCGAGGACCCGGTGGCCATGGAGCAGGCGGGCATCATCTACGCATCGGAGCAGATCATAGACCTCGTCGCCAACGGCATCCGCCACATCCACGTCTATTCCATGAACAAGCCCCAGGTGGCCCGGCGCATCCTGCAAAACCTGTCCTGTATTCTCGGCAGGGGGCAGTGAGTGGCGGCGGTGGACTTACGGGAGGCGCTGCGCTATCTGCGCGCCTCCCCGGAGGACGAATTCACGCAGCGGCTGGTCCGGGAGACGGCGGAGACTTTGGAAAGCTCTCTGCACCCTCGCTGGCTGTACCGGCTGTTTGACGTAAAGCCGGAGCCCGAGGGCGTGGCCCTGGGAGAGACCGGCCTGGTCCTTCCGGGACGGCTGGCCACCGGGATGCTGCAAGAGTGCCGGCGCGCCGCCGTTCTGGTCTGCACCCTGGGCGTGGCCTTTGACCGGCTGCTCCGGGCCGCGGAGGTCCGGGATATGGCGCGGGCGGTGGTGTTGGACGCCTGCGGCAGCAGCTACGTGGAGTCCGGCTGTCTGGACGCGGAGGCGGAGATCGCCGCCCAAAGCCCGGAACGGTACCGGACGGATCGGTTCAGCCCGGGTTACGGCGACCTGCCGCTGGAGTTGCAGGACGGGCTGATTACGCTGACGGGAGCGGATAAGGTGCTGGGGGTATATGCCAATGCCAGCCATCTGCTGACGCCCTCCAAGACGGTCACCGCCGTGGTCGGCCTGTCGGACCGCCCCCAGGGGGCGCGGATCCGGGGCTGCGGTTGCTGCACCTTGACGGAGAACTGCGCATATCGAAAAGGAGGAAAGACCTGTGCAATTTGATTTTCCGCTGCTGCTGGACGGAGCCATGGGCACCATGCTGCACAAGGCGGGACTGAAACCGGGGGAACTGCCGGAACTGCTGAACCTGACTTCGCCGGAGCGTATCCGGGACATCCACCGGGCGTATATCGAGGCCGGGAGCCGCGTGATCTACGCCAACACCTTTGGCGCAAACCGGCTGAAGCTGGAAAAGCGTGGCATCGACACCGCGGAGGTCGTTCGAGCGGGCATCCGGGCTGCGCGGGAGGCCGCGGGGAACTCCGGGTGCCTGGTAGCCCTGGACGTGGGTCCGCTGGGTACGCTTTTGGAACCGTTGGGGACCCTGCCCTTTGAGACGGCCTGCGGCATCTTTGCCGAAATCATGGCCGCAGGAGCGGGAGCCGGGGCGGACCTGGTGGTCATCGAAACCATGAGCGACCTCTATGAGGCCAAAGCCGCCCTGCTGGCGGCAAAGGAGCAGACGAAGCTGCCCGTTTTCGTCACCATGAGCTTTGAGGCCTCCGGGCGAACCTTTACGGGCTGCTCCATTCCTGCCATGGCCCACACGCTGGAGAGCCTGGGGGCGGACGCCATCGGCATCAACTGTTCTCTGGGGCCGGAGGAGATGCTGCCTCTGATCCGCCAGATGCGCGCCCACACCACGCTTCCGCTCATCGCCAAGCCCAACGCCGGCCTGCCGGACCCCGTCACGGGGGCCTATCTGGTGGATGAGGTCCGGTTTTCCGCCGCCGTCGGTGCTCTGGCGGAGAGCGGAGCGGAGATCCTGGGCGGCTGCTGCGGCACCACGCCGGACTATGTGCGGGCGCTGAAAGAGACTATGCGCTACCGCCTCGTTCCCATGCCTGTTCGCAGCAGTTGCGTTTGCTCGGCCACGGTCTGCGTCAGCGCGGACCGGGTGCGTCCCATCGGGGAGCGGATCAACCCCACGGGCAAAAAACGCTTCCAGCAGGCGCTGCTGGAGGACGATATGGACTATATCGTGGATGTGGCCATCGGACAGGCGGAGGCGGGAGCGGAGATATTGGACGTGAATGTGGGGTATCCCGGTGTGAACGAGGCGGAGATGCTGCCAAAGGTGGTAAAGGCCATCCAGGAGACGGTGGACCTGCCGCTGATGCTGGACAGCTCCGATCCCGCGGCGCTGGAGGCCGCCCTGCGGGTCTACAACGGCAAGCCTGCCGTGAACTCCGTCAACGGAACGGAGGAGAGCCTTTCCGCCGTCCTCCCGCTGGTGAAGAAGTACGGCGCCGCGGTGGTGGGTCTGACCCTGGACGGGGGAGGGATGCCCGCCACGGCGGAGCAGCGCCTCGCCATTGCGAAAAAGATATTGGACCGGGCGCTGGCCCTGGGCATCCCCCGGGAGGACGTGTGGATCGACTGCCTGACGCTGACGGTCTCCGCCCAGCAGGACCAGGCCGCCGAGACGCTGCGGGCGGTGGAGTTGGTCAGCCGGGAGCTGGGGCTGAACACGGTACTGGGGGTCAGCAACATCTCGTTCGGTCTGCCGAACCGCCCCCAGATTACCCAGAGCTTTCTGCTTTGCGCCATGCAGGCCGGGCTGCGCCTGCCCATCGTGAACCCAAATCAGAGTGAGATCATGGACGCGATCGCAGCATTCCGGGTACTCTCCGGCGAGGACGGGGAGTGCCGGGACTATGTCGCCCGCTTCGCGGATGCCCCCGCCGCCCCGCCCGCAGTGTCAGAGAGCGGAATGACGCTGGAACAGGCCATCACCCGGGGCGTCAAGGGCGAGGCGGGCAGACTTGCCCGGGAGGCACTGACGCGCTCCGGCGGGATGGAGCTGGTGGAGCAAAGTCTGATTCCCGCCCTGGAACGGGTCGGCGTGGACTACGAAAACGGAAAGGTCTTTCTGCCGCAGATCCTCTCCTCCGCCGAAGCGGCAAAGGCGGCGTTTGAGGAGATCAAAACCGCCCTGCTGTCCCAGGGCGGCGCAGCGGAGAACCGGGGGACCATCCTCATGGCCACCGTGCGGGGAGACATCCACGACATCGGCAAAAATATCGTATCGACGGTGCTGGAAAACTACGGGTATCAGATCGTTGATCTCGGGCGGGACGTGCCCCCGGAGCGAGTGGTCCGGGAGGTTTCGGAGAGACACATCCGGCTGGTGGGTCTCTCTGCACTGATGACCACCACGCTGCCCTCCATGGCGGAGACCGTCCGCCGGCTCAGGCAGCTTGAGGACCCGCCTGCGGTGATGGTGGGCGGCGCGGTGGTGACGGAGCAGTTTGCCGCCTCTATCGGCGCGGACTACTACGCTGCGGACGTGCGCGATTCGGTGAAGATCGCCCAGCGGGTCTTCGTGCGGCGGTAGCCAAAAACCGGGCAGAACACCCCCGGCGCGGGCAGCCAGTGACGGCTGTCCGCGCCGGGGGTGTAGTCTTCAGACTCCTTATCGTAATCGGCTCTTTTATCATCCAAGCTCTTTTGTGCGCCGGTAGGCGGCGGCGACTGCTTCCATGACCGCGGCGCGGAACGCGCGCTCTTCCAGCGCAGCCACGCCCTCGATGGTGCTGCCGGCGGGGGAGCAGACCTGCGCCCGGAGCAGGGCGGGGTCCGTCCCCGTCTCCATGGCCAGCAGGGCGGAGCCGGCAATGGTTTGCAGGGCAAGCCGGCTTGCCTGTTCCCGCGTCAGGCCGCAGCGCACACCGCCGTCGGTAAGGGCCTCCGCGAACATGCACACAAAGGCGGGGCCGCAGCCGCTGACGGCACTGCCCGCGTCGATCTTGCCCTCGTCCAGCCGAAGCATGGTCCCGGCAGGAGAGAGGAGATCCAGCAGAGCCCGCTCCGCCTCCTCCGTCACTTCCTTGCCCAGGCAGTAGAGGATCACGCCCTGTCCCACGGCGGCAGGGGTGTTGGGCATGATGCGGATGACGGGATTGCCGCCCAGCAGCCCAGAGACGGTTTCCGCTGTCATGCCTGCCGCCATGCTGACCACGGTGCAGCCATTGCCGCGCCGGGCCAGGATGTCCCGGATCTCCTCCGCGGCGGCTGCCATGACCTGGGGCTTGACCCCGAGCACGATCAAGGGGCACTTCTCCGCGATCTCTTTCGCCGTGGAGGGAACCGTCCCGTACTCTCCGTGAAGCCGTTGCAGCTTGCTCTCATTGTGGTCGGCGGTGAGGATGCTGCCGCCCCCCGCCCGCTTTGCCGCCACGGCGCACAGCGCACCGCCCATGTTGCCGCAGCCGATAAAACCGGCCAGATACTCCCCCATGTTCTTCTCCCCGTTTCATTGTTATTCCGCTTTTTCCCTCCCCCATCAGGGGGAGGGAGGACCGCCGGCGCTTGCGCAGGTGGTGGGTGAGGCCATCTACCTACCAACTGCCGTCATTCCGCCACGCTCCTCATCCGTCAGATGCCTTGCGTGAGACGGTGGCTGCCATCTTCCCCCGGAGGGGGAAGGATAAAAAATGATTCTCAGCGGATCTGCCCGCTGCCGCGGACGATATATTTGTAGGTGTTCAGCTCCTGCAATCCCATGGGTCCCCGGGCGTGGAGCTTTTGGGTGGAGATGCCCATCTCGCAGCCCAGACCGAACTCTCCGCCGTCCGTGAAGCGGGTGGAGGCGTTCACATATACCGCCGCGGAGTCCACGAGCCGGGTGAATTTCTCCGCCGCAGCGCCGTCCCGGGTGAGGATAGCGTCGCTGTGCCCGGTGGAGTGGCGGGCAATATGGGTGATGGCGGCGTCCACGCCGTCCACGATCCCCACGGCCAGGATATAATCCAGAAATTCCGTGTCAAAGTCCCGTTCTCCAGCCGGGGTGCCGGGGATGATGGCCGCCGCGGCGCGATCAAGCCGCAGCTCCACCTCCGGAAGGCCCTTGGCCGCCCGGTCCTCCGTCAGCCGGGTGCGCAGCCGGGGGAGAAACGCCGGGGCGATGGCGGCGTGAACCAGCAGTACCTCCTCCGCGTTGCACACCGAGGGGCGGCTGGTCTTTGCGTTTTCGATGATGTCCAGGGCCTTGTCCAGGTCCGCGCTCTCATCCACGTAGATGTGGCAGATGCCGGTGCCAGTCTGGATGCAGGGGACCTTGGCGTTCTCCACGCAGCTTCGGATCAGACCAGCGCCGCCCCGGGGGATGAGCAGGTCCACCAACCCCTCCGCCTCCATCAGCTCCCGCGCGCTGGCGCGGCTGGTGTCCTCCACCAGACCCACCAGCGCGCCGGGCAGACCGGAGGCCTCCAGTCCCGCCCGGATGGCGCGGACGATGGCGGCGTTGGAGCGGTACGCCTCCTTGCCGCCCCGCAGCACCACAGCGTTGCCGGATTTCAGTCCGAGAGCCGCGGCGTCGGAGGTCACGTTTGGCCGGCTCTCATAGATGATGCAGATCAGCCCCATGGGAACCGACACCTTCTCGATCACCAGGCCGTTGGGGCGTTCCGTCCGGCTCAGCACCCGGCCCACCGGGTCCGGCAGCGCTGCCACCTCACGGATGCCCTGGGCCATACCCGCGATCCGATCCTCCGTCAGGGTCAGCCGGTCCAGCATGGACTGGCTCATCGTGTCCCGGACGGCGTCTATGTCCGCCCGGTTCTCCCGGAGAATATCCTCTTTGGAGGCCAGCAGAGAGGATGCGATTGCCTCCAGAGCTTTGTCTTTCTCCGCCGACGCCAGCGCCGGTGCGGCCTGCTTTGCCGCCTCCAAAATGGCTTTTGTGGTCTGCATATCCGAATCGCCTTTCCTTTCGTCTCGTATTATTTGCCTGTTTTACCGGCTGCAAAACGCGTCCCCACGGCTTTTCCGTCCAACACATCATAGAGCGCCTCCGGTCTTGCGCCGTTGAGGATGCGCATATCCGTCCCTGATGCCATGCACAGTCCTGCGGCGGTGAGCTTGGTTGCCATGCCCCCAGTGCCCAAGGCGGAGCCCTTGCCTCCCGCGGCGGCCAGCATCTCCGGCGTCAGCTCCCGCACCTCCCGGATCAACTCCGCTTTTGGGTCTGTACGGGGATTGGCAGTGTAGAGCCCGTCGATGTCCGAGAGGATGATCAGTTCGTCCGCTTCCACGCTCACGGCCACCAGGGCGCTGAGCGTGTCGTTGTCGCCAACGGCCACCTCCTCCGTGGCGACCGTGTCGTTCTCGTTGATGACCGGCAGGGTCTGCAGCTCCAGCAGCCGAAGGATGGTGTTTCGGAAATTGCGGTGCCGCTGCTCGTCCCGCAAATCCTCTCCGGTAACGAGAATCTGCGCTACGGTGTGGTGGTACTCGGAGAACAGCTTGTCGTAGACGTACATCAGCTCGCACTGGCCGATGGCCGCCATGGCCTGCTTGGAGGGCATGTCCGTGGGGCGTTCCCGGAGGTTCAGCTTGCCAACGCCCATGCCGATGGCGCCAGAGGAAACCAGAACGAGTTCATTTCCGGCGTTTTTTATATCGCTCAGGACCTTGCAAAGGGCTTCTACCCGCCGGATGTTGATCCTCCCGGTGGAATGGGTCAGCGTGCTCGTTCCGATTTTGATCACGATCCGCATTTTTATTACCTCTTTTCGGCAAAACAGAGTACTTGATAAAAAAATCCCTGATTCCAACCTCATTTGGAAAGAATCAGGGATTTATGGCGGAGAAGCCGGGATTTGAACCCGGGCGGCGCTCAACACGCCCTACTCCCTTAGCAGGGGAGCCCCTTCGGCCTCTTGGGTACTTCTCCAAACAGATTGCCGAACAACATAGATTATAGCATATCAAAGCTTGAATGTCAATGACTATTTCATTTATCCCACGCCGTTTCTTTTCCCCATTTGGGGAAAAGAAACGGATATGCAGGAAAAACGATACCGCAAAACAATCAGCGCTTGCTGAACTGGGGCGCGCGGCGGGCGGCCTTGAGGGGGGCGCGGTTCTCGGGAGCGAGCAGCCGAGCCGCGCGGGCGATGCCGTGGCGGATCGCGCCGGCCCGTCCGGAGACGCCGCCGCCGGAGACGGTGCACTCGATGTCCACCTTGTCGGTGAGGTTCAGGACGGTGAGGGGCTGACGGACGATCAGCTTCAGAGTCTCCAAGCCGAAGTAGTCGTCGATGTCCCGGCCGTTGACGGTGATGCTGCCGCTGCCGCCGGAAATCAGGTGAACTCTGGCCACGGAGGATTTTCTGCGTCCGGTGCCGTATACATAGGGGCGCTTGCTCACATAAGTTGCCATAACTGTCTACCTTCCTTTCTCAGCGGTCCCACACTTCGGGCTTCTGGGCAGCGTGCTTGTGCTCCGCGCCGCGGTACACCCGCAGACGGGTGAGCTGGTCCGCGCCGAGCTTGTTCTTCTGCAGCATGCCCTTGACCGCCAGGTTCATGGCCAGCTCGGGGCGCTTGGCCATCAGGTCCTTGTACTTGACCTCTTTCAGTCCTCCGATCCATCCGGAGTGACGGCGATAGTATTTCTGCTCCAGCTTTTTGCCGGTCAAAACGGCCTGCTCCGCGTTGAGGATGATGACGAAGTCGCCGCAGTCAACGTGGGGGGTGTAAATGGGTTTGAGCTTGCCGCGCAGCAGATCGGCGGCCAGCGCGGCGGTCTTGCCCAGGGGCTTGCCGGCCGCGTCCAGGATATACCATTTGCGCTCAATGGTCTCCTTGGTTGCCATGGTAGTGGACATTTTCTTTCCTCCAATATATCTTGTGATGGATTTACGGTTTTCGTTCCCGGCCAAAAAGCCGGAAAAGGAGGGATTTTCGGAAAAACCCAGCGGAGGCGAAACCCGGCAGCAACGCCCCCCGGAAAACGTGCTTTACATTTATAGCACAGCATAATCCTCCTGTCAACCACAAATCTGGAAAAAATGAAAATAGCGCCCAATGAACTCTGAAAATCTCGATCATTCTCCGTTTTTCTTTGATTTTCACTGGTTCAATTTTTCAAAAATCACTTTCCCCGGTAAAAAAATACCCCCGGCGCAGGCCGGGGGCGATAGAGCTTCTTTGGCGGGGGAGAGGGGGCTTTATCGAAGCATCTCCTCCAGCTCCGGTTCCGATAAGATGGGGATGCCCAGGCTCTGGGCCTTTGTCAGCTTGCTGCCCGCGGCCTCTCCGGCCACCACATAGCTGGTTTTTTTGCTGACGGAACTGCTGACCTTGCCGCCGCAGTTTTCGATCAGTGTTCTGGCCTGATCCCGGGTGTAGTGCTCCAGCGTGCCGGTCAGCACAAAGGTCCTTCCGGCAAAGCGGCTGTCCGTGGGGACTTCCGCGCTGGCAAAGGACACCCCGGCGGAGCGCAGCAGGCCGATCTGGTGCCGGGACTGGTCCAGGGCGAACCAGTCCACAATATATTTCGCCGTGACGGGGCCGATGTCGCCGATCTCCGTCAGTTCCTCGAGGGAAGCCGCCATGAGGCTGTCCAGGTCCGGATAGCGCCTCGCCAGGACCTTTCCCGCGCTGACGCCCACCTGCCGGATGCCAAACGCGGCCAGCAGCCGGGCCAGGCCCCGGCTCTTGCTCTCCTCGATGGCGGCCATGAGGTTTTCCGCGCTTTTCTGTCCCATGCGGTCCAGCGCGGCGACGCTCTGGGCGTCCAGGGAGTAGAGGTCCGCGGGGGTGGCGATCAGCTTCGCATTCACAAGATTCTCCACCAGCGCCGCGCCCAGGCCGTCGATGTCCATGGCGTCCTTGGAGGCAAAGTGGGTGATGGTTCGGAGCTGCTGGGCGGGGCACTCCGCGCCGGTGCAGCGCATGGCAGCGCCGTCCGCGTCCCGGACGGCGGGGCTGCCGCAGACGGGGCAGAACGCCGGCAGAGAGTAGGGGACCGTCCCCTCCGGGCGGAGAGACTTGTCCACCTCCACCACCTGTGGGATGATCTCCCCGGCCTTTTGCACCCAGACCGTGTCGCCGACGCGCACGTCCAGGCTGTCGATGTAGTCCTGATTGTGGAGCGTGGCGGCGGAGACCGTGGTCCCGGCCAGGCGGATGGGCTCCAGGATAGCCTTGGGGGTCAGTACGCCGGTGCGCCCCACCTGTACGGCGATGTCCAGGACCTTGCCCGGCTTCTTCTCCGGTGGGTACTTGTAGGCCACGGCCCAGCGGGGGGCCTTGGCGGTGCTGCCCAGCAGTTCCCGCTGGGCAAGGCTGTTGAGCTTGATGACCGCGCCGTCCATCTCATAGGGAAAGCTGTCCCGGTGCTCGCCGATCCATCGGATCTGTTCCCTGCAGCTCTCGATGCCGTCAAAGAGACGGTAGGGCACCACGTCAAAGCCCATAGACTTGAGGGCGTCCAGGGTTTCGGCGTGGGTCTCATAGCGCTCCGTGGAAAGCTGGATGTTGTAGACGATCAGGTCCAGCCGCCGCTCCGCCGTTACGGCGGGGTCGAGCTGCCGCATGGAGCCCGCGGCGGCGTTCCGGGGGTTGGCCAGCAGGGGCTGCTCCCGGATCTCCCGCTCCCGGTTGAGCGCCTCGAACACCTCCCGGGACATATAGATCTCCCCCCGGACGATGATCCGTTCCGGCGCACCCGTGAGGACCTTGGGCAGGGAGCGGACCGTTTTCAGGTTTTCCGTCACGTCCTCCCCGGTGGTCCCGTCTCCCCGGGTCGCGCCCCGGAAAAAACGTCCGTTCCGGTACTCCACGGCGATGGAGAGCCCGTCGATCTTGGGCTCTACATCGTACTGCTTTTCTCCGGGGACTGCTCCGTCCACCCGCTGTGAAAACGCCTGCAGCTCCTCCCCGGAGAACACGTCCTGCAGGCTCTCCAGCGGTACCTCGTGGACGACGGGGGCGAACTTCTCGCTGGCCCTGCCGCCCACCCGGCGGGTGGGGGAGTCCGGCGTCAGAAACTCCGGGTGGGCGTCCTCCAGGTCCTGAAGACGGCGTATCAGTTTGTCATATTCAAAATCAGAGATGGTGGGGGCGTCCAGCTCGTAGTAGCGGCGGGAGTGTTCCTCCACCTCACGGCGCAGGCGCTCGATCTCCTCTTTCACTTCCTTGGTATCCATGGCTTTCGTTCTCCCAATTCAGATAGGTTTCCGGGACCCGGCCCAGCAGCACGGTCTCGGCGATCAGGACCTCCGTCTCCACGGTGTCGCTGAGACAACCCCAGGGGATCAGGATGTCGATGTCCACCCGGCACAGCAGCGTCAGGGTGTGGCGGGACTGGTTGATGCCAGCCGCCGTCAGGCTGTTTTCAAAACGTACGGAGGGGGAGGTCAGCATGCTGATGCGCACCGGCACCTCCGGTCCGCGGCCCAGCAGCAGATTACTTCCCAATAGGCTGCCCAGAGGGATGCGCACGTCGAACATCCCGTCCGCGGCCTCGCCGGTGATTTCCTGCAGCACCTCGGAGGCAAAGAGGTTCACCCGGGCGGTGTCGGTGGTGACGGCGGTGATGCCGCCCTGACTGTCCTTTTCCAGCGCCACGAAAGCGCCGTAGCCGTAATTGCCCTCCCGGATGACCCGGTTCACCGCCCGGTTGATCCCTGCGGTGACGCTGTCCCTGGCATCGCTGAGGGCGGTGCCGCTGCTCAAAGAGCGCAGATACAGGCTCACTCCGCAAGCAAAGACCAGCGCCAGCGCCGGCAGCGCGGCGAGAACGGCCAGCCGCAGCCGCCTGCGCCTGGGACAGCGGGAGAGGCCGAGACTGTCCAGCTCCCGCCGGGATGTTCCTCTGGAAAAGGGCATAGCGCTTCACCTCCGGGGTAAAAGCCTGTTTAATATCTCTGCGTGTGCGGATTTCCGAACGGATTTTTCGCCTGTCGAGGCGTGAAACCGCAGCAATCCTTTGTGGATTGCAAGGTTGAGCAACGAAGATCAGGCGGAAAATCCGCCGGAAAGACGCGTGCGAAGAGATTTTAAACAGGCTCTAAGAGCCTATGCCCGGCTTTTCCCATTTATTCCAGTTCTTCGACGATTTCCCGGAACGTGTCGCCCCGCTCCGCAAAGTTGCGGAAGCGATCAAAGGAGGAGCAGGCGGGGCTCAGGATTACCACGTCTCCCTCCCGCGCTGCCTTCGAGGCGGCCAGGACGGTCTCCCGGAAGTCCTCGCACACCGTCACCGGCAGGGCGTCGGGATCGTAGCCGGGGCAGGAGAGCACTGCGTCCCGGAGCTTCTCCGCCGTCTCGCCCACCAGGTACAGGGCCTTGACATGCTCTAAAATCTCGGCGGCAAGGCCGTCAAAGGGAATGCGCTTGTCGTGTCCGCCGGCGATGAGGATCACCTTTTCCTTGAAAGAGCGCAGCCCCGCGGTGGTACGGGAGGGACTGGAGGCGATGGAATCGTTGTAGTACCGCACGCCGCGCAGCGTGCGCACAAGCTGGATGCGGTGCTCCACGCCGGGAAAGCTCCGGGCCACCTGTGCCATGGTTTTGGGAGAGGCCAGGTCCCGCAGCGCCGCGAACGCGGCGAGGTAGTTTTCTACATTGTGGTCGCCGGGGATCAGGATCTCCGGCGCGGGCAGGACCGGCGTGATTGCGCCGTCCTTTGCCAGCACCAGCGAACCGTCTTTGAGATACGCGCCGTTTTCCACCGCTTCACGGCGACTGAAGAGCCGCGCTCCGGCGGCGATGTCCGGCAGAAACGAACGGGTGATGGCGTTGTCCGCGTTCAGCACCACGGCCTCCGGCGGGGGAGAGCAGGCGAAAATGTTCCGCTTTGCCGCCACGTATTCCCCCATGTCTGTATGGATGTCCAAATGGTTGGGAGCAAGATTGGTGACGACGGCGATGCGCGGGGCCTGGGACATGGTCATGAGCTGGAACGAGGACAGCTCCAGAACACAGATGTCGCCGGAGTCCATCCCGGGCGCTTTGTCCAGCAGGGGGGTACCGATGTTTCCGCCCACCCAGACCCGCCGTCCGGCGGCTTTCAGAATTTCCGAGATCACAGTCGTGGTCGTGGTCTTGCCGTCCGAGCCCGTGACCGCGACAATGTCGCAGGGGCAGACCTGAAAGAAAGCCTCCATCTCGCTGGTGACAACCGTATGCACCCCCAGTCCCGCTTTGAGCTTGTTCGGGTGCAGGCCGGGAGTGCGGAACACCACGTCATAATGCAGATCGTCCAGATACCCCGACCCGAGGGACCACTTCACCCCCTGGGCGCTGAGCGCGGCATAGTCAGCGCCGAAATGCTCCTTTTCATGCTGGTCGCAGGCGGTGACGTCGATTCCCGCCGCCGCCAGCAGCCGCAGCAGGGGGAGATTGCTCACGCCAACGCCCGCCACAGCCACGGTCTTTCCCCGCAGGGAATTGATATATTCCTGTAAGGTCATGTTTTTTCTACCTCCATCGTTTGCCCGCCCATTATATCCTTTTCCGAAAGGGAAAACAACTATTTCTTGCGTTTCCCGTTTTTCCCGGTCGAGCAGACTGGCCCCGCAAGGG
>JAFTBW010000100.1 GCA_017455015.1 Oscillospiraceae bacterium
CGATGATCGTGGTGCACACGAGCACCTGGATCGCGCCGTCGGCCATCCGGTGCATCACGGAGGAGAGCGAGCGCTCGTCCATATTGCCGTGTGCCACGGCGATCGAGACCTCCTCGCCGAGCAGTGTCCTCAGCCGGAGCGCGCAGCGGTCGATGGTCTCCACCCGGTTGTGCAGGTAGTAGACCTGCCCGCCCCGCTGCACCTCCCGGCGGATGGCGTCGGCCACCACGCCCCAGTCGTGCTCCAAGACAAAGGTCTGCACCGGGAGCCGGTTCTGGGGCGGCTCCTCCAGGGTGGACATGTCCCGCAGGCCGCTCATGGCCATGTTCAGGGTCCGGGGGATGGGCGTGGCCGACAGGGTCAGCACGTCCACGTTCCGGCTCATCTCCTTGAGCCGCTCCTTGTGGCTGACGCCGAAGCGCTGCTCCTCGTCCACCACCAGCAGCCCCAGCTTTTTAAAATGAATGTCCTTTTGCAGCAGGGCGTGGGTGCCGATGACGATGTCCACGCTCCCCTCCGCCAGCCCCGCCTTGGCGGCGCGGATCTGGGCCGGGGTGCGGAAGCGGCTGAGCAGCTCCACGGTGATCGGATAGCCGAAAAAGCGCTGCATGGCGGTCTGGTAGTGCTGCTGGGCCAGCACCGTTGTGGGAGCGAGGATCGCCGCCTGGTAGCCGTCCAGCACGCATTTCATCACCGCCCGCAGGGCCACCTCCGTCTTGCCGTAGCCCACGTCTCCGCACAGCAGCCGGTCCATGGGGGCCTCGGCCTCCATGTCGCGCTTGATGTCCTCCACGGCCCGGAGCTGGTCGTCCGTCTCCTGCCAGCCGAAGGCGTTCTCGAACTCCGTCTGCCAGGGGGAGTCCGGGGCAAAGGCGTGTCCGGGGCGGCGCTTGCGTTCGGCGTAGAGCCTGATCAGCTCCCCCGCCATCTCCTTTGCTGCCGCCTTGGCCCTGCGGCGGGTCCTGGTCCAGTCCGTGCCGCCCATTTTGCTCAGGCGCACCGGCTTGTCCTCGCCCCCTGCCCCGATGTACTTGTTCACCAGGTCGAGCTGGGTGGCGGGGACGTAGAGCACGTCCGCCCCGGCGTAGCAGATTTTGACATAGTCCTTTTCCACGCCCTCGATGGTCATCTGCACGATGCCCGCGAAGCGGCCGATGCCGTGGGTGTCGTGTACCACCAAATCGCCGGGCTTCAAGTCCGCGTAGCTCTCCAGCCGCTGCCGGTCCCCCGGAAGCTTTTTCCGCTTTTTTCTTGTCTGGCGAAAGCCGGGCTGGAGCATTTGGGCGTCGGTGAGCACGGCCAGCTTTGTCCGCACGTACTCAAAGCCCCCGCTGAGGGCGCCCACCGCCACGTTGGCGGTTCCGGCGGGAATGTCCCCGTCCACCCCGGGCAGCAGCCGCGAGGGGATGTCCCGCTCCGAAAAGAGCCGGACCAGGGCCTCCGCCCGCCGCCCGTCCCCGGCCAGCACGAGCACCCGGTAATCCTGGGAAAGATAGTGGCCCACGTTCTCGCAGACGGTCTCAAAGCTGCCGCCGTAGCCGGCGAGCTGCTTGGCCGTGACGGAGCACATGGCTTTCGGCTCCGGCCGGATGCGGCCCTGGAGCAGGTTCTCGCCCAGGACCAGGGGCCATTCCCGAAGCTGTTCGGCGGCCTCGGACCAGGGCAGGCGGAATTCCGCCCAGCTCCCGGCGAGCTGTCCGGCGGCGATCAGGGCTTTCAGGTCCTCCTGGCGGAGCTTTGTCTGGTCCGCCGCAATCTGGGCGCAGCGGGCGGGCTGGTCCACGAACACCGCCGCGTCCGGGGGGATGTAGTCCAGGGCGCAGGCAAAGCGCGGGTAAATGAGGGCCAGGTAGCGGTCCGCGGCCGGCAGCAGGACGTTTTCCCGCAGCCGTTCGGCGTCGGCGCGCAGGGTCTGGACCAGCAGGGCCTTTTCCGAGGCGCGGCTCCGCCGGGCCTTGGCGGCCTCCCGGTCCAGGGCGTCCGCCAGGGCGGCCTCCCCGCCGGGGAAACGCCGGGGCAGGGCCTCCGCCGCCGGAAGCACCCGGCAGCTTTCGAGATTCTCAACGCGCCGCTGGCTGGCCGGGTCGAAAAAACCCATGCTGTCGATCTCGTCCTCCCAGAACTCCATGCGCACCGGGTTTTCGTAAGCGGGGGTGAACAGGTCCAGGATGCCGCCCCGGCGGGAGTACTGCCCCGGGGACTCCACCTCCAGCCGGTGGACGTAGCCGCCCTTCAGCAGCCGCCGCTCCACCTCCTCCATGGCGATCTCCTGCCCCGGAGAGAGCGCAAAGGAGGCGTCCAGCAGCTCCGCCTTGGGGACGGTCCGCTGGGTCAGGGCCGATACGGAGCAGACCGTGACCGGGCTTTCCTCCCGGGCCAGGGCGTCCAGCACGGCCAGGCGGCGCTGCTCCGCCTCATGTCCGGCGGAGTCGGCGGAGTAGAACGTGAAGTCCCGGCTGCGCAGCAGCCGCGCCGGCTCCCGCAGCAGGGCCTCCAGGTCCCGCGCCAGCTTTTCCGCCGCGCTGTCGTCGGGGCAGATGGCGAAGAGGGGCGCGCCCATGCGCTTGCGCAGCCCCGCGGCCATGTGGGCCCGCGCCGCGGGGCCGAGGCCGCTCAGCAGCGCCGGGCTCTCCCCGGCGTCCAGCGCACGCAGAACGCCCTCCAGCTCCCCGGACCAGAAGGGTCCCGGGAGGGAGGAAGAATGGATCGCTTCGGTTTTGGACATAGAATTTTCTCCCGGTATTCTGGATTCGACGCCAAATCGCATACGGTGCATATAACATGCGCTGTCTCTGTTTTGCCTGTCGAATCAGACAATCAATCTTCCCAACACAACGCAAAGCAACCCAACCGACAGTTCTATCGCAAATCCGACGACCATTTATTCGCCTCCTAAAATTCCGCTTTTCCCTTCGTTTTTCCTTGACTTTGTTCTCAAACTGGATATAATAGAGACAGAAGACACCGCAACAAGCGGCTGGCTTCAGCGCGATTTTAAATTGGGCTTATTTCAGCCCGAAAAACCGTCACTTGCCGGAGTGGCGGTTTTTCTTATGGGTACGCCGAATCACTATGGAAACCGTGTATGGTCCAACGTGAAACGTGAACGTTATCCGCATAAGACATCACCTCCCGTCGGAGATGATAGCCAGCCACTTTTACCGTTGCTTTGGCGTCTTCTGCCCCTTTTCGGGTGACTCGAATTACCGAGCTGGCCTTATTCTACAAAATCTGAGTGCTTCTGTCAATTCTTTTCTGAAACAACATATAATTGGTGAAATCGACGAAGCGCTATAGCCTCCACACATAGGTTAAAAGGGACCGCCTGAGTCTGCGGGCGCTCATTGCGGAAAGCTCCGCTTCCACACCGTCCGGAAAGCCACGTTCATGGCGATGCCGGTGAGGACCCAGGAGGCGGGGTAGACGGCCAGCAGGGTCTCGATGCTCCGGTGGGCGGGGAAGAACGTGAACACGTACAGCAGCCGGAAGGCGCAGGTGCCCAGCACGCTGATGAGGGCCGGGACCATGGAGCGGTTCAGCCCCCGCAGCGCCCCGCCGGGGATTTCGTAGCTGCCGATCAGGATGTGGGGGGCCACCACGATGGAGAAGCGGATCATGGAGTAGGCGATGACGGCGGGGTCTGTGGTAAAGATCCGGATGAGGGTGCCCCGCGTCAGATAGATGAGCACCAGCACCACGGCATCGGAGCCCAGGCCCAGGAGCATGGCCAGGGAGAACACCCTCCGGCACCTTGCCTTGTCGTGGGCCCCGTAGTTCTGGCTGATAAAGGTCACGGCGGTCTGGGAAAAGGCGTTGACCACGCAGTAGGACATGAACTCAAAGTTCTGGGCGGCGGTCATGCCGGCGATGCAGTCCGCGCCGAAGCTGTTGACGGCGGTCTGGATCACCACGTTGCTCAGGGAGAACACCATGCCCTGCAGGCCCGCGGGCAGGCCGATGTGCAGCAGGCCCGCCAGGTATTTTTTGCGCAGCCGCAGCCGTCCCAGGTCCAGCCGGAACTCCCCCTCGCTTTTCACGAGGAAGCGGAGAGTCAGCCCCGCGCTGAGGCAGTTGGACAGCACCGTCGCCAGGGCCACGCCCACCACATGCCAGTGGAAGACCACCACAAAGAGCAGGTTCAGGGCCACGTTCAGCAAGCCCGCCAGGGTCAGGGCCAGGAAAGGCCGGCGGCTGTCGCCCCGGGAGCGCAGGATGGCGGAGCCGTAGTTGTAGATCATGATGGCCGGCATGCCCAGGAAATAGATGCGCAGATAGAGCTTGGCCAGATTCATGACGTTCTCCGGCGCGCCCATGAGGGTGAGGATGGGCGAGGCCAGCCCGACCCCGAGGCAGAGCAGCCCCGCCCCGGCGATCAGGGCCACGGCGATGACCGTATGTACCGCGTCGCTGACCTCGTCCCGCCTTCCGGAGCCCAGCAGGTTGGCGATGACCACGTTGGCCCCCACGCTCATGCCCACGAACAGGCTGACCATCAGGGAGATGACGGAGGAGTTGCTGCCCACCGCGGCCATTGCCTCGGCGCTGGCAAAGCGGCCCACCACCGCCAGGTCCGCCGCGTTGAATAGCTGCTGCAGCACGCTGCTGGCGGCCAGGGGCAGCGCGAACAGGACCATCTTCCCGGCCAGGGGGCCGTGGAGCATATCCATCTCGTTGTTCGTTCGGTTCATAAAGCACCTCCGGACAGTCTTGCGGTTCCATCGGAAAAATGGTATAATAAAGCTGCGGAAAACAGGCTCCGGCCGGATCGTCCGGCCGGCGGAAAGGAGCGAGGGACGATGAAAAAAAATATCGCGGGCCTGCTGTGCCTTTTCTGCCTTGCGCTGCTTGCCGGCTGCGGCAGCAAGGGGGGCGACGGCCCTCCGCCGGACCTGACGGGGCGCTGGCGGCAGGTCATGGACGGCGGCACGCCCACCTTCTACCAGGTGGCGGAGATCGAGGGGGACCGCATCCGGACCTGGTGGCACCTGTCGGAGGACGGCAGCGAGTATCTCTACTGGATCGGGACCTTTGTGCCGCCGGAGAACGATGCGGAGCCCTATTCCTGGGTCAGCGAGACGCGCATCGACGAGGAGCGCAACAGCCGGACCCGGCAGGAGAAGGAGCTGACGTTCACCTACAAAAACGGCCACATCAACTTCATTGAGATCCAGGGCCGGGTGCGGATGTCGGTGGTCCTGGAGCGGGCGCCGGAGGAAACCGGCGGGCAATAGACTGCGCATCATGCGCATAAGCTGTGCAAAAAAATCCAAAATACAGCCACGGCAATCGCCGTGGCTGTATTCTCTCGATGAAAAACCGCGGTGCCGTGGGACCCCATGACAACCTGCGTAATTGCAGGTGGGTCGCCTCTCCGCCGCTGCTCTGCTTCCAACTTCCACGTTCGGGTCTTTCACCGTCGCGGGAGGCCTGCAATTCACGGCGGAAGTTTATCCGGCGTCCCTTATCCGTATTGTAGGTCCATACGGGGCCGAAAAAATCCACAAACACCGCAGTTATTCACTCTTCTTTGGTCAGGCGGGGCCTACTCAGCGTCCTCCTCGTCGGAGAACAGCTCCTCCATGTAGAGGGCGTAGACCTTTTCCAGAAGCTCCTCGTCGTCCACGCTGTCCAGCAGCTCCTCCTCGCCGTTCATGACGCTCTTGAGGATGATGAAGCCGTAATCCGGATCGTTTTCGTCGATATCGGTGGGCAGGAACACGCGGTAAAGCTCGCCTTGGTACTCCACGTCCCCGACGATTTCCAGCTTGAAATTGTTGCCCTCCTCGTCGGTCAGATCGATAAAATATCCCTCGTTTTCCATACCGGAGCCTCCTTGCCTGTGTTGTCTATATTACCCGATTCGTATCGGAAAATCAAGCCCTATTTTATCCAAATTTTCGCGCCGATTTTGCACAACGTAACCATGCGTCCTCCCGGGCGGTTTCCCGGCGCGCCGGGGAACCGCCCGGGAGCGGGCTTTCAGGAGCCCAGGTCCTCCAGCAGCAGCGCCAGCTCCTCCGCCGTTCCGGTCCGGATGCCTGTGCGCAGCAGCGCCCGGTCGCTCTCCCGGAGGGAGTCCAGCTCGATGTCCGTCACGGTCAGGGGGCGTTTCAGATCCTGGGTGTCGTAGACCGCCACCCGCCCCTCCGCTTCTCCCAGGACATAGCCCTGAAACTCCGCCGCCTGCCGGTGGGTGAAGCCGGAGACGGTGACGCCCGCCGCAGCCGCCGCCAGACACGCAAGAGCCGCGCAGGAGATCATCCTGAGCTTCCACCTTCGATCCATGATCGCGTTCCTCCTTTGTCCCGGCCACAGGGCCGGGAGGGTTTCCAAAATCATGCCCGAAACGGCGGAGGATTATACCTAACCCGGATAAACCGGAAAAGTGGTCAGTGGTTAGTGGTTAGTGGTTAGTGATATAGACGGATCACAAATCTCCGGATAAAAAGATTTTGCCATTTTGCGAAATCTTTCGGCCATAAGTGGTCTAAGGAAACGCCGATGTGCGAAAAAACCCGCGTCGCAGCGGCGCAACCGGTTTCCTGCCGGTTTCTTGGCGGCGGTATGCTGCAAAAGGCGGAAAAAGCACTTGCAAAACCTGGAAGAGGATGCTACAATCAGAAACGTATGCCCGCGGGCGTACCGTGTGAAAAAAACATTGACGGACGGGGCTTTTTCCCGTCCCTGGACAGGGGGCAGGAGATGAAAAAAGACGCGGGCGCCGCCGCCGGATTTGCCGGCGCGGCGGTGTTGCTTTTTGTCCTGGCTGCGGCCTCCGGCGGCGGGTTCCACGCCCCGGGGCCGGGCCTGATCGCCGGATGGATCGTCACGGCGGCGCTGCTCATCGCGGCGGCGGCGGTCCGGTTCAGGACCGTCCCCGGCTTTTCCATGGCCCCGGGCAGGGCGCAGCTGTGTCTGGAACAGCTTGCCGCCATGGCCGACGGCCTGGGCCGGGGCGTTCTGGCCGTGGGACGGGCGCTGCTGGCGTTTGGCAAGGGCTTTTTCCGGATGCTGACGGGCATCCCGGCGGCTGTCGTGAAGCTGGCGCGAAAGCTCGCCTCCATCCGCCTGACGGCGCGGGAGAAGCGGGATATCGCGGTCTGGCTGGCGCTGGTTGCCGTGCTGCTGGTCCTCTCCGTCCTGACCGGAGGTCACGGGGAGCACGAGGAGATCCAGGGGGCCATGCGGGACGCGGTGCTGCACGACGAAAACCGGATCCTGCTTCCCGGCGGCATGGCCGTGAACCCCGGGCTGATCGCCGCGTTCACCGTGTCGGCGATTTTGCTGATCTTTGCGGCGCTGGTCCGGATTTTTGCCGTTCCCCGCTTCCGGGAGGTACCCGGAAAGCTCCAGATGCTGCTGGAAACCGCGGTGGGCGCCCTGGACGGACTGGCCGGGGTACGCGAGCCGGGCAGGCTCAGCTTTGTGGGGGCTTACGTCTTCGCCGCCGGCGCTTACATCTTTGTCGGCACCCTGTTCGAGCTGTTCGGCCTCCAGGTCCCGGCGTCCTGGACCACCTCCGGCCGGAGCCTGACCCTGCCCGCCCCCCTCAGCGACGTGAACGGGGCCATCTGCATGGGCTGCTTCACCTATCTGTGCATCATGGGCGGCGGCATCGCCCACCGGGGCTTCGCCGGGGCCAAGGCCGCGCTGAAGGAGTTCTCCCTGCCCATCTCCATGAGCTTCCGCCTCTTCGGCGCGCTCCTGAGCGGCCTGCTGGTGACGGACCTCGTGTACCACTACACCGCCCTCAGCTACGGCCTGCCGGTGGTGGTGGGCGTGATGTTCACCCTGCTCCACGCCCTGATCCAGACCTACGTGCTGACCATGCTGATGGGCATCTACTACGGCGAGGTCACCGAGACCCACGCCGAATAGCCCGATTTCTACTGCTTTTTCCCTCCCCCGGAGGGGGAGGGATAATCCTCCGCACTACAAAAAAACACATTATATCCGCTCCGGCGGACAAGAAAAGAGAGGTAATCAACTATGAAGCGCAAGAAAACCCTGGCTCTGTTCCTGATCCTGATCCTGGCCCTGGGGACCATGGCCCCCGTGCTGGTCTCCGCCGACGCCCCTGCCGACGCCGAGACCGCCGAGTCCCGTTCCATCTCCGGCAAGGGCCTGGCCAGCGGCATCGCCATCGGCCTGGCCTCCCTCGGCGGCTGCATCGGCATGGGCCTGGCGGCGGGCAAGGCCGTGGAGGGCATCTCCCGTCAGCCCGAGGCCAACGGCCAGATCCGCAGCACCCTGATGCTGAGCCTGGTCTTTATCGAGACGGCCATTATCTACGCCCTCCTGGTGGTCATTCTGGTCATCTTCGTCCTGTAAAGGCAGGTGCCTGGGAATGCCGTTGAATATCGACTGGCAGCAGATCCTGCTGCATCTGCTGAACTTTGTCATTCTGGCGGGGGGGCTGTACTTCATCCTCTACAAGCCGGTGAAGAAGTTCATGGCCCAGCGGGAGGCAAAGTACGCCGCCCGGGAGGAGGCCGTCAGGAACATGGAGACGGAAGCCGCCGCCATCAAGCGCAAGTATGAGACCCGTCTCCGCAAGGCGGAGGAGGACATCCAGCACGAACGTGAAAAGCATCACGAGGAGATGGAGGCGGAACGGCAGCGGATGCTGGCCGAGGCCAGGGAACAGGCCCGCGCCATCCTGAACACCGCCGGCCAGACCGCGGAGATGCGCACCAGAAAGGCCGTGGAGGACGCCCACGAGGAGATCCGCACTCTGGCCGTGGACATGGTGGAAAAGCTGGTCCTGGAATCCGGCGGCGACGCGCTGGACCGGTTCCTGGACGTGGCGGAAAGCGAGGACGCCAATGGCTGAGCGCACCGAGGCGCGGCGGGCGGTCTTACGCAGCGCGCTGGCTCCCTCCGAGGAGCAGCGCCGCCGCCTCTCCGCTTTCATCAAACGCAATTACGGCGAGGACCTGCCCCTGGAGTGGGAGCCGGACCTGAGCCTCACCGGCGGCTTTATCCTGAACGTGGACAGAGACGTCTACGACTGGAGCATCGAGGGCCGGATGAGGCAGTTCCACGAGCGGATGAGCCGCATCGACCCCGGCCCCAAGAACATCCTGCCCCTGATCCGGGACGCCATGGAGGACTTCAACCCCACGGTGGTCCGGGAGGAGCAGGGCGAGGTCATCTCCGTGGCCGACGAGATCGCCCGGGTCCGGGGCCTCGGCGGTGCCTCCTACGGGGAGATCCTGGAATTTGACGGCGGCGTCCGGGGCATGGTCCAGGACCTGCGGGAAGACAGCGTGGGCTGCATCCTCTTCGGCGACACCGGCAGCGTCACCGCGGGCAGCAAGGTCCGCTGCACCGGGCGCACCGCCGGCGTGCCCGTGGGCTCCCGCTTCCTGGGGAGGGTGGTCAACGCCCTGGGCGTGCCCATCGACGGCAAGGGCAACATCAAGGCGGACGACTACCGCCCCATCGAGATGCCCGCGCCGGGGATTCTGGAGCGCCAGCCCGTGGACAAGCCCATGGAGACGGGCTTTCTGTGCATCGACTCCATGTTCCCCATCGGACGGGGACAGCGCGAGCTCATCATCGGCGACCGGCAGACCGGCAAGACCGCCATCGCCGTGGACACGATCCTCAATCAGGACCGCAAGAACGTCATCTGCATCTATGTGGCCGTGGGACAGAAGACCAGCTCCGTGGCCCAGCTTGTGGCGAACCTGGAAAAGCGGGGGGCCATGAATTACACCATCGTGGTATCCGCCCCGGCCTCCGCCCCCGCCAGCGAGCAGTACATCGCCCCCTACGCGGGCTGCGCCCTGGGGGAGCACTTCATGTACACGGGGCGCGACGTGCTGATCATCTACGACGATCTGAGCAAGCACGCCATCGCCTACCGCACCCTGAGCCTGCTGCTGGAGCGCTCGCCGGGCCGCGAGGCCTTCCCCGGGGACGTGTTCTATCTCCACTCCCGGCTGCTGGAGCGCTCCGCCCACCTCTGCGACGAGCTGGGCGGCGGCAGCCTGACGGCCCTGCCCATCATCGAGACCCAGGCGGGCGACGTGTCCGCCTACATCCCCACCAACGTGATCTCCATCACCGACGGACAGGTGTATCTGGAAAGCAGCCTGTTCTTCTCCGGCCAGCGCCCCGCCGTGAACGTGGGCCTCAGCGTCTCCCGCGTGGGCGGCGCGGCCCAGACTCCGGCCATGAAGAAGGCCAGCGGCTCGCTGCGCCTGGACCTGGCCCAGTACCGGGAGATGGAGGTCTTCACCCAGTTTTCCAGCGACCTGGACGAGGTCACGAAAAAGCAGCTCGCCTACGGCCACGGCCTGATGCTGCTGCTGCGGCAGGACCAGTATTCCCCCATGTCCCGCCACCGGCAGGTGGCGCTTCTGGCCGCCGCCCTGGCCCACACCCTGGAGGAGGTCCCCGTGGAGCTCATGGGAAAATACCGGGACGCCTATCTGCAGGAGGTGGAGCGGCGTCACCGGGACATCTGCCTGTCCATCGACAAGACCGGCAAGATGACCGACGGAGACCGGGAGAAGCTGACAAAAACCGCCCAGGAGTTTGTCAAGACCTATCTGGCGAAGCTCTACGAGGGCGGTGAGCCCTGATGAGCAACGTCAAGGAGCTCAAGGACCGCATCGGCGCGGTGCGGGACACCCGGCAGATCACCAACGCCATGTTTCTGGTGGCCTCCACCAAGCTGCGCCACGCCAAGGAGGACCTGGAACGGACGCGGCCCTACTTTGACGCCCTGCGGCGGGAGATGTTCCGGCTGTTCCGGGCCGACAGCGGGCTGGTAAACCGCTACTTTTACGACGAGGACGGCACCCTGCCCGACAACGGGGTCAGCGGCATCCTGGTCATCACCGGGGACAAGGGCCTCGCCGGGGCCTACAACCTGAACGTGCTGCGCAAAGCGGAGGCGCTGACGAAGGAGAACCCCGGGGCCAGGCTCTTTGTGATCGGGGAGTACGGGCGGCGGTGGTTCCAAACCCGCCGCATCCCCATCGAGCCGGAGTTCCGCTACTCCGCCCAGATTCCCAACCAGGACGACTCCCGGGACATCTGCACCCGGCTGCTGGAGCTGTACCAGCGCTCGGAGCTGGATGAGATCCTGGTGGTATACACGGACATGCAGTCCTCCGTCAGCTCCGCGGTGCGGGTTGACCGGCTGCTGCCCCTGGCCAGGAGCCGGCTTGCGGCGGCGGAGCGCGACCCGTTTTCCGCCGCGGAGATCGAATATGAATACTTCCCCTCCCAGGAGGCGGTGCTGGAGGCGGTCATGCGCTCCTACCTCAGCGGCTTCATCTACAGCGCGGTGGTGGACTCCCTCTGCGCCGAGCAAAACGCCAGAGTGACCTCCATGGAGAGCGCCAACCGGAACGCCGAAGAGCTGATCGCGGCCCTGAGCCTGCAGCTCAACCGGGAGCGGCAGTCCGCCATCACCCAGGAAATCACGGAGATCTCCGCCGGCGCGCAGGCGCAGCGGCGGGGCAGGAAAGAGGAGGCATAGGCCCAATGGCATTGACAGGCAAGATCGTACAGGTATCCGGTCCCGTGGTGGACGTGCGCTTCGCGCCGGGACAGCTCCCGAGGATCAAGGAGGTCGTCCTGGTGGAGGAGGAGAAATCCACCCGGGTCATGGAGGTCAGCCAGCACGTCTCCACCGACACGGTGCGCTGCATCCTGTTCTCCGGCAGCGAGGGCCTGCGCCGGGGCCAGGAGGTCACCGCCCCCGGGCGGACCATCGAGGTCCCTGTGGGCGCGCCCACCCTGGGACGGATGTTTAACGTGCTGGGGGAGCCCATCGACGGCGGCGCGCCCATCCCGGAGGAGGCGGAGCGCAGCAGCATCTACCGCAAGGCCCCCGGCTTTGACCAGCAGAGCAGCGCCGTGGAGGTGCTGGAGACCGGCATCAAGGTCATCGATCTGCTGGAGCCCTATCCGAGAGGCGGCAAGATCGGCCTTTTCGGCGGCGCGGGCGTGGGCAAGACCGTGCTGATCCAGGAGCTGATCCACAACGTGGCCATGGAGCACGACGGCTACAGCGTCTTCACCGGCGTGGGCGAGCGCAGCCGCGAGGGCAACGACCTGTGGCGCGAGATGCGGGAGAGCGGCGTCATCGACAAGACCGCCCTGGTCTTCGGCCAGATGAACGAGTCCCCCGGCGTTCGGATGCGGGTGCCCCTGAGCGGCCTGACTATGGCCGAGTATTTCCGCGACAGGGAGCACCGGGACGTGCTGCTCTTCATCGACAACATCTTCCGCTTCGTCCAGGCGGGCAGCGAAATCTCCACCCTGCTGGGGCGCATGCCCTCCGCCGTCGGCTACCAGCCGACGCTGGCCAACGAGATGGGCGAGCTGCAGGAGCGCATCACCAGCACCAGCGAGGGCTCCATCACCTCCGTCCAGGCGGTCTACGTTCCGGCGGACGACCTGACGGACCCCGCCACGGCGGCCACGTTCACCCACCTGGACGCCACGACGGTGCTGAGCCGCAAGATCGTGGAGGAGGGCATCTACCCGGCGGTGGACCCCCTGGAATCCACCTCCCGCATTTTGCAGGCCGACGCCGTGGGCGAGGAGCACTACCGGGTGGCCCGGCGGGTGCAGGAGCTGCTGCAAAAGTACCGGGAGCTGCAGGACATCATCGCCATCCTGGGCATGGACGAGCTGGGCGAGGAGGACAAGGTCACGGTCTACCGGGCCCGCCGCCTCAAGCGCTTTTTGAGCCAGCCGTTCCACGTGGGCGAGAAGTTCACGGGCGTCCCCGGACAGTACGTGCGTCTCAAGGACACGCTGGAGGGCTTCTCCGCCATCGTGAACGGCGAGGTGGACAATGTCCCCGAGGCCGCGTTCTACAACGTGGGCACCCTGGAGGACGCCCTCGCCAAAGCAAAGGCTTTGGAGGGCAAGTGATGGCGGGCGAATTTCAGCTCCACATCCTCTCCCCGGAGCGGGACTTCTACCAGGGCCCCTGCTCCTCCCTGGTCATCCCCACCCTGGACGGGGAGTACGGCATCCTGCCGGGCCACAGCCCGCTGGTGGCGGCGCTGGTCCCCGGCCTCGTGACCGTCACGTTCTCCGGCGGCGGGAGCCTGACCGCTGTGGTGAGCCACGGCCTGATCCGCTTTGCCCAGGACGACGCCATGATCCTGGTGGGCTCCGCGGAGAAGCCGGAGGAGATCGACGAGGCCCGCGCCCGCCGCGCCGCCGAGCGCGCCAGGGCGGAGCTGCTGCAAAAGCACAGTTGGCACGAGCATTTGCAGACCCAGGCCAACCTGAGCCGGGCCATGACGCGGCTCAAGGCGGCAAGCAAAGGAAATTAAATAGCCTTCCCCTCGGTCACTGATGGCCGGGATTCTTCGCAAAATGGGAAAAAGATTGCCAGACCCTTGAAAGCCTTCCCCTCGGGGGGGAAGGCTTTCAAGACGCTGATCCGGTTTACCCGGGTTAGGCCACTTATGGCCAAAAGATTTCGCAAAATGGCAAAATCTTTTTATCCGGAGGTTTGTGATCCGTCTATATCACTAACCACTGACCACTGACCACTGACCACTTTTCCGGTTTATCCGGGTTAGGATGAGGGGAAATAACAGGAGGGAACTATGAATATTCTTGTCACTGGCGGGGCCGGGTACATCGGCTCCCACACCGTAGTGGCGCTGACCGGACAGGGACACCGGGCGGTGGTGGTGGACAACCTCTCCAACGCCTCGGCGGAGTCCCTCCGGCGCGTGGAGCGCATCACGGGACAGTCCATCCCGTTCCATCAGGCGGACGTCCGGGACGCGGACGCCATGGAGGAAATTCTGGCTGCGGAGCAGTTTGACTGCTGCATCCACTTTGCCGGACTGAAGGCCGTGGGCGAGTCCGTCGCCAAGCCCCTGGAGTACTACGACAACAACATCGGCGGCACCCTCTGCCTGCTGAAGGCCCTGCGCAGCCACGGCTGCAAAAACCTGATTTTCAGCTCCTCCGCCACGGTCTACGGCGACCCGGCGGAGATCCCCATCACGGAGAACTGCCCCAAGGGCCAGTGTACCAACCCCTACGGCTGGACAAAATCCATGCAGGAGCAGATGTTCGCGGATCTGGTGACCGCGGACACGCGGAGCGGGGCGGAGGACCACTGGAACGTGGTGCTGCTGCGCTACTTCAACCCCATCG
>JAFTBW010000101.1 GCA_017455015.1 Oscillospiraceae bacterium
CGCGACCCTATTGGACACCGCGCCCCAGTCGGACACCACGTAGCCGTCAAAGCCCCACTCGCCCCGCAGCACATCCGTCAGCAGCCAGCGGTTCTCGGAGGCATAGACGCCGTTCAGCCGGTTGTAGGAGCACATCACGGTCCAGGGCTTGCTCTCCTTCACCGGGATCTCAAAGCCGGGGAAATAGATCTCCCGAAGGGTGCGCTCGTCCGCGTCGGAGGAGGAGCTCATGCGCCGGTGCTCCTGGCTGTTGGCGGCAAAGTGCTTGATGGAGACGCCCACGTCCCTGCTCTGGACGCCGCGGATAAAGGCGGCGGCCAGCTTGCCGGTCAGATAGGGGTCCTCGGAGAAATACTCGAAGTTGCGCCCGCACAGAGGACTGCGCTTGATGCAGACGGCGGGACCCAGCACCACGCTGAGGCTCTCGTGCTGGCACTCGTCGCCGACGGCCTGCCCCATGCGCTCCAGCAGCGCCTTGTCAAAGGAGGCGGCGGTTGCGCTGGCCGCGGGGAAGCACACGGCCTTGATGCTGTCATTGAGTCCCAGGTGGTCGCCTCCCTCGTCCTGCTTGCGCAAACCGTGGGGGCCGTCGCTCACCATCGTCGCGGGAATACCCAGGCGCTCCACCGCCTTGGTGTGCCAGAAGTCGCCGCCGGAGAGCAGGCTCGCCTTTTCCTCCAGCGTCATTTGGGAGATCAGGGCTTTCACATCCATAGGGGTTCCTCCTTCAAACATAAAAATAAACAGAGTACGTTTTTCTTCTCTCTTGCGCCACTCAGACGCTCCGGCGCAGCACCAGATTGGTCTGGATCTCCAGCTTGACGGGCACGAAGTGGTCGCTTTCCATGAGCTGCAGCAGGCGTTCCACCGCCATCGCGCCCATGTAGGCTTTTGGCACGTTGACCGTGGTCAGCGCGGGGTCGCAATAGTTGCAAAGATCCACGTTGTCAAAGCCGATGACCGCCACGTCGCCGGGGACCGAGAAGCCCTGGGCGCGGAAAGCCTTCATCGCGCCGATGGCGATGGCGTCGTTGTCCGCGAAATAGCCCCGGGCAGGTATTTCTCCGGCGCGCAGCAGCTCGGTCATGTCGGCGTAGGCCCCGTCGATGGTGGGGGTAAGCCGGTGGACCGGGCATTTGGAGGAGGAGTAGCCGTGGCGGCGGACCGCCCGGTAAAAGCCGTCCGCCCGCTGCTCAAAGTTGTGGATCTCGTAGGCGGAGCGGAGATAGCCCGGCTGCTGCTTGATCTTTCGGATCAGATGGTCCGTCGCCAGAAAGGCCCCCTGGTTGTTGTCGATGAGCACGCAATCCCGCCGGGCGGATTCCAGCCAGGTGTCCAGCACCACCAGGGGCACGTTCAGCTCCTCAAAGGGGGCGAAGTCCTGGAGGCGCATCTCCGTTGCCAGGAGCAGGATGCCCGCGCAGTCTGCGCTGACGATGTCGCCCAACTGCCGCTCCAGGTCGTCCTCCTCGTAGAGATAGCGGACGTTGAGCCGCATGTCCCGCTGCTTGCAGGTGCGCTCCACGCCCTCCGTCAGCTCCGCGAAAAAAGGGTTGTCGTTGACGATGGCCCCGTGCTTGCGGTAGTAGATGAAGTACACGATGCCGTTCCGCCGCCGCCGGACGGTGACGCGGGTGAAGTCGTAGCCCCATTCCTCCGCGGCCTGCAAAACGCGCCGTTTTGTCTCCGTACTGACCCCGCTGCGGTTGTTCAGAGCCAGGGAAACCGCGGCCTCGGACAGGCCCAGCCTGTGCGCCAGCTCCTTTGCGGTGATGCCCATGCCCTCGCCTCCTGTGGTTCCATCATATCCGACCCGCGGGAAAAAAGCAAGGATTTAGTTAAAATTTAGAAAAAAACGCTTAATAATTGAATGTAATTTATCTACCGACATGGTATTGTATCCAAAAAGGACGCACAGGGCGTCAGGAACTTCGGGGATGTTACCCATATTTATTACAATGGGGATGTTACCCATATTTATTACAATACTGTGAAAGGAGAGATCGGGAATGGGCATCAAAATCGGCTTTGCGCCCACACGGCGGAGCATTTTCAGCGCGCCGGACGCCATCAAGTACGCAAACCTCACCCGGGAGCGCCTGCGGGAGCTGGGAATCGAGTTCGTGGACATCGACGACATCAACGGGGAGGGCCTGCTCTACGACGACGCGGACCGGGAGAAGATCGCGGCAAAATTCCGTGCCGCGGGCGTGGACGGACTGTTTCTCCCCCACGCCAACTTCGGCACCGAGTATGTCTGCGCCCGGCTGGCAAAGGAGCTGAACGTCCCGGTGCTGCTCTGGGGACCCAGGGACGAGCGCCCGGAGCCGGACGGGATGCGCCTGCGGGACAGCCAGTGCGGCCTGTTCGCCACCGGCAAGGTGCTGCGGCGGTTCCGGGTGCCTTTCACCTACATGACCAACTGCCGCCTGACGGACCCGGCCTTTGCGCGGGGGCTGCGGGACTTTCTGGCGGTGTGCAACGTGGTCAAGGTCTTCCGCTCCATCCGCATCCTCCAGATCGGACCCCGGCCCTTTGACTTCTGGTCCACCATGTGCAACGAAGGCGAGCTGCTGGAGAAGTTCAACATCCAGCTTGCCCCCATTCCCCTGCCGGAGCTGACGGAGGAGATGAACAAGTGGAAAGCCGAGGGGAGCGAGGTCGCAAAGGTCGTCGGCTATTGCAAGGCCAACATGAAGTGCTGCATCGACGACGCGGGCCTGGAAAACGTGGCGGCCCTGAAGGTTGCCATGAAGTCCCTGGCGGAGAAATATGGCTGCCGCGCCGTCGCCATCCAGTGCTGGAACGCCCTGCAGGGGGAGATCGGCATCATGCCCTGCGCCGCCAACGCCCTGCTGAACGAGGAGGGCATCCCCGTCATCTGCGAGACGGACATCCACGGGGCAGTCAGCCAGCTTCTGGCGGAGGCCGCGGCCATGAACGAGGTACGGGGCATGTTCTCCGACTGGACGGTGCGCCACCCCGACAACGAAAACGGCGAGCTGCTGCAGCACTGCGGCCCCTGGCCGATTTCCGTGGCGAAGGAGCAGCCCACCATCTGCGTACCCATGGCTTTCAAGCACAACGGGGCCATCAGCGCGGAGGCGAAGCACGGAAAGATGAGCCTGCTGCGTTTTGACGGCGACAACGGCGAGTATTCCATCCTCCTGGGCCACGCCCGCGGCATCGAGGGACCATACACCAAGGGCACCTACGTCTGGGTGGAGGTCGCCAACCTGAACCGCCTGGAGGCCAAGGTGGTGGAGGGGCCCTACATCCACCACTGCGTCGCCATCCAGTGCTGGAACGCCCTGCAGGGGGAGATCGGCATCATGCCCTGCGCCGCCAACGCCCTGCTGAACGAG
>JAFTBW010000102.1 GCA_017455015.1 Oscillospiraceae bacterium
GAAGGAGGCGGATCCCCTCAAGAACGCCGCCATGCTGGACGCGCTGATCGGCGTGTACGAGCGCAACGTGCTGGGCTATCCGATGACCGCCGTCCTGCCCTATTCGCAGGCGCTGTGCCGCTTCCCCGCGCATTTGCAGCAGCTGGATATGGAGTCTAACGGCAAGTGCGTCAACCGCTTCGGCGAGCCGGTCAATTATTCCACCGGCCCCATCATCTTCGGCGAGCCGGGTACCAACGGGCAGCACTCGTTCTATCAGCTCCTGCATCAGGGCACGGACGTCGTGCCGCTGCAGTTCGTCGGCTATCGCCGGAACCAGGCGGGCATGGACGTGGTCATCCAGGGCAGCACCAGCCAGCAGAAGCTGTGCGCCAACGTCGCCGCGCAGATCATGGCTTTCGCCTGCGGCAAGCAGGACGCCAACCCCAACAAGAGCTTTTGCGGAGGCCGCCCCTCCAGCATCATCGTCGGCGAACAGCTCACGCCCGAGGCTCTCGGCGCGCTTTTGGCCCACTTTGAAAACAAGGTCATGTTCCAGGGCTTCTGCTGGAATCTGAACAGCTTCGACCAGGAGGGCGTGCAGTTGGGCAAGGTGCTGGCCAAGCGGGTGCTGGCCCACGAGACAGACGGAGCGCTGCGCGCCTACAGCGATCTTCTGGCCATCTGATCCAACTCCCGGGCTCTCCGGGACTCCAATAACGGCATAAAAACATCCGGCCTTTCCCGGCGGCGTCAGCCGTGATGAAGGGCCGGTATTATTACGGAAACGCTGAATCAATCCCCACGTACGCTTGGCGGCAAATTTTGCGCCCGCCTGCGTTCCAAAAACCTTGAAATACACAAAGTATTCCTGCGGTTTTTGCGCCTTGGCGGACACAAAATTTGCTCGCCAGGCGCACACGTTGATTGAATCAGCGCTTCCTTAACTGTCACAAGACCGGATTACAGCGGCTGTGATACTTGTTTTTTTCCCCACATTCGTGTATAATGCAGATGAGGCGTCCGTATCTCAACTTCATCCCCACTCTGAGGTGAATCGTATGAAGCGCTACGAATACGCTCCCCGGGAGCGTGCGATGATCGAGCAATCCCGGATCCCCTGCGCGGTTTTTCAGGATGTTGACGGGAAAGCCGCCGCTCTGGCGCTGAGCGCAGGGTTCCTGGAGCTGTTCGGCCCTGGCGGCCCGGACGTTTGCAATGGGACGGAGCGCGACATGTGCCGCGGCATCCATCCGGAGGACGCACAGCGCATTGCGGAGGCGGCGCGGCGCCTTGTCAGAGAGGGAGAAGCGTACAACGTTGTCTACCGGGCACAAAGCCGGGGAGGCTGGCACGTCATCCACGCCCGGGGCGGACCGGTCAGCCCGGAGCCGGGCGTGCGTCTGGCGGTGGTCTGGTACATGGACGAGGGCGTCTGGCAGCCCCGGGACAGGGACCCGGACTATATGCTTCTCCGCTCTACGCGTGACGCGCTGCGCGGCGGCGGGGCCGGGTGCGGGCGGGAAACCCTGGAGACCCTGGAGGAAATGCGGGCCGAAAAAAAGATCCTAAGGCGTATCATGGCCCTGTCCGGGGATTATATCGTCATTTACGTCGTGGACCCCGTCACCGGGAGCTATGTGGAGTACAACGCCAGCGACGACCCCAGCCGCCCGGAGGAGTTCGTGCTATCCGCAGGCGTGGGGAATCTGAAGATGACCCGGAGCGGGAGCGACTTTTACACCGACGCCGAGGCGGAGGGGGCGTATTCCATCCACCCGGAGGACCGGGACCGCGTCTTTTCGCAGATGAGAAAGGAAAACCTGCTGCGCCGGTTGGAGGAAACCGGCAGCGTTTCCATCAATTACCGCCTGCTGCTCAATGGCAAGATCAACTATGTCTGCCTGCGTGCCGTGACGGTGCAGGAGCCGGAGGGCAGGCAGATGATCGTGGGCATCCACAACATCAATGAGCAGATTCTCCGGGAGCAGTCCTACCTGGAAAATCTCTCCGCCGCCCGGGACATGGCAAGCCACGACATCCTCACCGGCCTGCGCAACAAGCGGGCCTACACGGAGACGGAGGCCGGCCTGAACGGGATGATCCGGCAGAAGGAGGAGCTGCGCTTTGCCGCGGTGGTGATGGATCTCAACGGCCTCAAGCACATGAACGACACCCTGGGCCACCGCGCCGGCGACGAGCTGCTCAAAGGCGCCGCCGGCGTGATCTCCCGCATCTTCACCGCCAGCCCCGCCTTTCGGATCGGCGGAGACGAGTTTGTGGTGCTCTGCCAGGGCTTTGACTACGACAACCTGGACGGGCGCATCGCGGAGCTGGACAGCCTCAACCGGGAGCATTTGGCACGGGGCGGCCCCGTGATCGCCCGCGGCGTCTCCCGTTATGACGGCGACCCCAGCGTTGCGGCCGTCTTCGAGCGCGCCGATGCGCGGATGTATGAGAATAAGAAAGCCCTGAAGGACGAGAGCCGTTCCGCGCTGCGGCAGGAGACGCAAGGGTGATATCAGTTCAAAGCGATCCGGATCAGCAGCATATAGACGGCGGTGCCGCCCAAAATGCTGACAATGGAGTTGCGTTTCCAAATCTGAAGCCCGGCCACGCACAGCCCCGCCGCAAGCTCCGGAAGGCCAAAGGGAGCGCGCGTGAACTCCACCTGCCGCAGACAGTATACCACCAGCATCCCGATCATCGCGGGCGGAAGCACCTTTCCGAGATAGGTGATATATGCAGGCGTATCCTTTCGGAATATCAGAAAAGGAAGGGCGCGAAGCAGGGCAGTCACGGCCGCCATTGCCGCAACCAGAACAGCTCCATGCATCACTTTTCCTCCTCTCTCTTCCGCACGGCGGTAAGCGCCAGGGTGATGAGCAGCATGGCCGGGATCAGGAAATGCTCCGTCCCGAAGACGATCAGGCATAAAACTGCGCTGACGGTTCCGATCACCGCGGGGACGTGATCCCGATTCGTCAGCCACTGCTCCGTAAAGGACGCGATGAACAACGCCGTCATGGAAAACTCGATCCCTCTCGTGGAGAACGGCAATACCGTACCGATCAGGCTGCCGGCCACGCACCCCGCGACCCAATAGAATTGATTAAATGCAGACACAAGGAAATAGTAAAGCCCTGCGTCCGTTCCCTCCGGGACAGCCTCATCGCAGAGGAGAGAATAGGTTTCATCGGTCAGCGCAAATATCAGATACGGTTTATATTTCCCCGTGTCTTTGTAGCGGCCGAGCATGGAAACGCTGTAAAACAGATGCCGGGCATTGACCATCAGGGTGGTGACGATGGCGGTGAAAACGGACGCTCCGCCCGCAAGCAGCCCGACGCCCACATACTGCATGGAGCCGGCGTAAATCAGCACGCCGGTGGCCAGCGCCCAGAGGGCTCCGTATCCGGAGGACCGCAGCAGGATGCCATAACCGATCCCGATGACCAGATACCCTGCCATGACCGGCAGGGTTTTCAAAAAGGCCCGCTTCAGTTCCTTTCGATTCATCCGATTCTTTCCATTCTCATCTATTATTTGTTACGTATGACAGTCTCCCTCCCCCCAGAAGGGAGAGGGAGACTATCATAATGCATTTATGGGTGATTGGCAAGGCTTTCCCGATACTTTTTGCTCGCGGCCCTGCTTTCGGCATCCCTGCGGGCGTTGATAGCGTCGTAGTGATCCACGAGCAGCCGGACCAGGCTCTCCGACAGCGCTCCCTGCCGGGCGTCCGCGCAGAGGACGGCGATCACCTGCTCCCTGTCCATGCCCTGCCGGTAGGGGCGGTCCTCTGTAATTGCGGAGAAAACGTCGGCAACCGTCATGATCCGGGACCCCAGGGAGAGCTCGCTCTCCGGGAGATGGAACGGGTAGCCCGCTCCGTTCAGCTTTTCGTGATGGAACGCGGCCCACGGCGCGATCTGTTCAAAGCCCTTTACATCCTTCAGCAGAATCCATGTGTAGTAGACGTGTTCCTTCATCACGTTGAATTCCGCGTCCGTAAGCTTCCCCGGCTTCTCCAGGATCTCATTCGGTATTTTCAGCTTGCCGATGTCGTGGACATAGCCGGCGATCCGCATCATTTTACATTCATCGCCGGACATGCCGGTCAATTCGGCCAGCGCGGCTGCGGTGGCGGCAACCCCCGCGGAGTGCATGGCGGTAAACGGACTGCGGAAGTCTATGATTTTTGACATGAACTCCGTCAGCCTGACCGTCTCGTCCAGGGTGAGCCAGCGGTTATCCGCAATCAGCTCCAGAAACAGTTGGGGGCGGTACATGACATCCATCCAGACCGACTCCCGGGCGCACAGCTTCTCAAAGGCCGACAGGACCTCCGGGCTGAATTCCGTTTCGCCGCCGCAGCGGATCGCCTGCCGTATCTGCCCGACCTGATTGAGCACCGGCGCGGTGGCGTCCAGCAGCAGCGTGACCGCATCCGCCAGGTGGATGACCTGCCCGATCCGCTGCGGCGCTTTCAAATTTGCGTGCAGCTTTTTCAGCCGGTGCCAGGGAGTCTGGCTCTCCTGCACCACCTGGGCAAAGGGCGAAGCGGATGGAAACGTCTTCAAGAGCGCAGCGCCGGCGGAGGCGACCTGGCCGGCGCTCATCTCCAAATCCAGCAGGGAGACGTCTCCCCGCTTTAAAATACCCCCGATATCGTGCAGCAGACCGCCCGCGAACGCAAGCGACCTCTGCTGCTCGTCCATGTCCAGCGCCTCTGCCAGCCGGTAGGCGAGATAGGCGACCTTTTCATGGTGGTTTTCCACCTCCGGGCTGATCAGGTTCATCGCATTGGCGAAGCCGCCGATGAGGTCCCTTTTTGTGGTAAAGTGCCGGATCATAAGATTCCGCCTCGTTTATTGGATGATGGATTTCGCAAAAGCCGCCGCCGCCGCCAGGTCCTCCTCATTGGGCCGGCCCCTGTGCATTCCCTTAAACTCTCCCCGGCAGTGGAATTCCCGCCCGTCCATCGGGATGCCGGCCTTGTCCGCCTCCGCCTTAACCTTTTTGTAGGTGGAATTGAGCATCGCCGCCGAGCCGAAGTTTACGATCCTGCCGACCTTGCCCTTGTCCAGAGAACGGATGAACTCCCGGACGGCCGGATCAATGCTGAACGCATAATAGGAATTGCCGAGAAACAGAACGTCAACCGCCTCCGTAACCGGCGAACTGATTGGCAGGGCTTCCACGCCCAGCGCGTCCGCAACGGCCTCCGCCAGTTTTTTGTATTGCCTGTTTTCGTATAATATCTGACCGCGTATGTCATTGGAACAATCTCTTTTCCTCGTTTATGCCTGGTTGAACTTGTCCTTGCTCTGCTTGCAGCGGGGGCATTTCCAATCCTCCGGCAGGTCCTCAAAGGCTGTGCCGTCGTGCTCGGCGGGGTCGTAGACATACCCGCAGACGGAGCAGACGTACTTTCCGCTGGCCTGCCTGATCAGAATGTCGCCCACGGGCTTGCTCTCCGGGGGATCGTTCAGATCCACCACCTTTTTCGCCTCCAGATTCTCGTATCCCAGCGGCGTGTGGGTGGAGAGATAGACGGTCGGATGGCTGCCGATGAACGCCCGCACAGCGTCCAGCGTCTCCCTGGCGGCGGCAAGGTCCTCAAACACGACGGAGAGCCTGTTGGCGTACAGCGCTTCGTCCGTATAGGTCACGTCGCCGTGGATCATATAGAACAGACCGCCGTCCTCCACGATCACGATGCTGTTGCCGGTGGTGTGGCCCCTCGCCTCGATGAAATAAACGCCGTCGGCGATCTTCCGGCTCTTGGCAAAGTTGGCATAGGGACCGTCCGTGAAGTCCACCGGAACCACATTCGGGTAGGGCTTCAGCTCGTCGGCCTTTGTCTCCTCCGCCGAGGCGTAGATTTTTGCGTTGGGGAAGCAGCGAAGCTCACCGCTGTGGTCCGCATGCTTGTGGGTGACCAGAATTTTGGTGACCTGCTCCGGCCGGTAGCCCAGCTCCGCCAGAGCGTCCGTGTAATTTTTGACCTTGCTGCCCATATAGATGAACGTCTTCTCATCGGGCACCGCGTCCGGCGCCTCCGCGGGCATTCCCGTATCCACCAGGATCACCTCGCTGCCGGTGTCGATCACATAGTTCTGCAGGCTGGAACGGTACCGGACGGCGGGGTCGATCCCCTCCATCCCCTCGCCGCCAAAGGCGAACGCCTGGGTCATAAATCCGTTATCGTAGAGCTTTACGGCCTGAATCTTCATGCTCTGTTCCGTCCTTTCATTCATTTTCATC
>JAFTBW010000103.1 GCA_017455015.1 Oscillospiraceae bacterium
CCCCCTTTCGGGGGAGGCGGATGCCGTTTAGGAAACGCTGATGAAAGCAACGTGCGTGGGGATTTATTCGGCGTTTCCTTTAGGAAACGCCGAATAAATCCCCACGCGCATCTTGCCGGCATTTTTTCCGCCTGATTTTGTCTCGAAATCTTGAAATACACAAAGTATTCCTGCGATTTCTCGCCTTCATCAGGCGAAAAAACTGCTCGGCAATCTGCGCACTTCGATTGAATCAGCGTTTCCTTTATGAAGCGGCGGAACCGCTGCGCACGGTGTCAGAACTTCACCACGGTGGGGGCCTCCGTAAAGGAGGAGAACGTGGCGGTGGCGTCCTTCATGTACAGCACCTGGGTGTTTTCGTCCTCCGCGCTGTACATTTTGGCAAGGGAGGGATAGGCGTCCAGCATGGCCTTTTTCGCTTCCACTCTGTCGTCGTTCACCAGCGTGCAGGCCACCCGCAGCCACTTGCCGCCCTTGAACGCGCAAATCTCCGCTTTCGGGTTGGCGGCGAGCTGTTTGGACACGTCCTTGACCTTGCCGGTCTGGATGTACAGCTTGCCCTCAAAGATGTTGGCGGTGCCAAAGGGGCGCACCCGGGGCTGGTCCCCCTCCACGGTGGCAAGGTAGTAGGTGCCGGCGTCCTTCAAAAATTTGCATACGGATTCCATGTTGCATTGCTCCTCTCCAATTATTTCTGAAAGTATAGCGCCTTTTTGCGGGTTTTTCAAGCCCCTGTGCAAAATGGCCCCTTTTTACCCCCGGCGTTTCATGTTGGACCGTATACGGTATCCATAGTGATCCGGCGTTTCCATAAGGAAACCCGCCGCGCCTCAGACGACGAGCTTTGCCAGCGCTGCGCCGGCGGCGTCGCCGAAGCTCTCGGCGGCGGCCACGGCCTCCCGGAGGGTGTTGCCGGTGCTGCCCACCTCCAAAATCAGCATCCCGGTGCTAAGCTGCTGGTTGTAGCGCTCCTTGACCAGGGCGATGGGCCGGGTCAGGGTGGGCCAGCGGTCCCTGGCCGCGTTCTGGAGATAGAGGGCCAGCTTCAGGTTCTCCCGCCAGTTGGGGTGCCACAGGCCGTTCTCCCCGGTGCCACAGACCAGCATGACCTGGGCGCTGGAACGGCCGTCCAGCGTGGCGCTGGTCTTGTAGACCACGTCCCCGCTGCCGATGGCGTCCCGGTGCACGTCCAGCACCACCCGCAGGCTGGGGTACTCCGCCAGATAGCGCTCCACCGCCTCCCCGGAGCGGGTGTAGGAGCCGGTGTAGCTGGGGTAGTCGTACAGCTCGCAGTCGTGGAGGACGGTCAGGCCCTGGGCCCGGAAGCGCTCCGCCAGCACCTCTCCCACCCGGATCACGCTGTAGGCCGGGTCCTCGGTGCGGTAGGGGTCGGACGCCTCGTAGCGGTCGTATGCGTCCTGGGCGTAGGCTTCGCTGGAATGGGTGTGGATGATCAGCACCTGGGGGCCGTCGGCGGGGAGGGTCAGGGAGAGTCCCTCTTGGGCCAGGGCCTGGACGTCGATCTCCTGCTCCGTCCGGTTCCGGAGCTCGGCCGTGCCGTCCAGGGCGTAGACGGGCTTTTCCGCCTCCGCTTCCGGCTCTGTCTCCGGCGCGGGGACGGGCGTCGGGGCCACGGACACCAGCCGCAGGACAGGGGAGGGCGCGGGGGACGCCGGAATGTCCCCGGTCTCCCCGGCCTCCTCCCGCTCCGCCGCCGGTTCTCCGGGCTCTGCCGGTTCCTCCCGCTCCGTCTGCTCCGGGGCGGGGGCTGCCTCCTTTGCCAGCCTGCCCGCGGCGGTCACGCCCCCCAGCTCCAGGTCCACCGCGGCCGCCACCAGGCGCTCGTCCACGCCCGATTCCCGCACCCAGGTCCCCAGCACCTCTCCCGCGCCGGAGAGCATCGCCAGACGCAATATCACCGCCCCCAGCACCGTACCCACAACGGTCTTTTTCACTCCGCCTCACCGTCCTCATCTGTTATGTATGAGAGCTTATGCGTCCGGCGGCCGGGTTATGCCCCGAAATTCACGGACGGAGCGGCGCGCTTTGCTCCCCCTGAGAGGACTGTGAGCGGACAAAAAAAGGAAGCGCGGGCGGGGCTTGAAAATCTGTCACGGACTTGACGAACCGGCGTGGAAGATGTAAAATATATGCGATTCGATGATATCCTCTCCATAGATTATAAATGGGAAAGGTGGATAGCCATGAGCATCATCCCTCAGATCACCTGCCGCCAGTGCGGGACCCAGTATTCCGCTCTGCGGGGCCGCTGCCCCAACTGCGGCACGCCCCATGTGGTCCGGACCACCCGGTCCACGACCCCGGACTCCGACGCCGGCCCCACCGGGGAGCCCTCCGCCGAGAGCGAGAAGGCCGCCCAGTGGCAGCTCATCTTCGGCGGCGTCCTGATCCTCGCGGTGATCGTGGCCGTCATCATCCTGATCTCCGCCAGTCTGAACCCCTCCGCCGGTTCCGGCAAGAGCACGTCCGGATCGACGGCTTCCCAGGCGGTGGAGACGCCCGACGTGGCCGTCACCCCGTCGCCCACGCCCACGCTGCCCCCCACGGCCACCCCCGAGCCCACGACGGCGGTGAGCAGCATCACCATCTGCGCGCCCTATGACCACACCAGCCCCCTGACGGACGTGACCTTCCGCGCAGGCGAGTCGTTCTCCTTTGCCGCGGACGTGTTCCCCGTGGAGGCGCAGACGGACGCGAAGATCAACTGGCGCAGCACTGACGAGACCGTGGCCACCATCGACAAGAACGGCAGCATGAGCGCCGTCGGCGCCGGTACCTGCGAGATCATCGCGGAGTGCGGCGGTGTGGCACAGAAGTGCATTATCCGCGTACACTGAGCGCGCGTCCCGCGCTGCGAACAGGAGCCTGATACAGCGTGAAAAAGCCATATATTTCCAATAACGTGATCCGCCGCCTCCCCCGCTATCTGCGGAAGCTGGACGAGCTCTCCGCCGAGGGGGTGGAGCGCATCTCCTCCGGCGAGCTGGGGCAGAGGACCGGCCTGACCCCCTCCCAGATCCGGCAGGACTTCTCCTGCTTCGGGGCCTTTGGACAGCAGGGCTACGGCTACAACGTGGATTCCCTGCGGGGGGAGATCGCCGGCATCCTGGGCGTGGACCGGGGCTATACCCTGATCCTGATGGGAGCCGGGCGCATCGGCCACACCCTGATCGAGAACCTGAACTTTTCCCGGCTGGGCTTCCGCCTGCTGGGGGCCTTTGACGTGCGCCCGGAGCTGATCGGCAGCTCCATCGGCGAGGTGTCCGTCCAGGACGCCGGGGGCGCGGGGGACTTTATCCGGGAAAACCGGGTGGACATCGCCATCCTCTCCACGGACCGGGCCCACGCCCAGACCGCGGCGGACTGGCTCATCGCCGGGGGTATCCGCGCCATCTGGAATTTCACGGAGCAGGAGATCGACCCCGGCGACAGCGGGGTGCTGGTGGAGAGCATCCACTTCTCCGACTCCCTGCTGACCCTGAGCTACCACCTGGTCAAGGGGGAGGAGGAGTCTTGAAGCGCGCGCTCGCGCTGGGCGCGGCGCTGGCGCTGCTTCTGATTCCGGGTCTCGCCGCCTCCGGCACGGCCGGGGGCGCGGAGGACCCGCTCATCACCCGGAGCTATCTGACGGATACCTTTTATTCCCAGGTGCGCCTGGCCCTGGCCGGGACGGCGGAGCGGCAGCTTGCCGCGGCCGCTCCCCGGGAGCGGCCCCCCCGGCTGGCTGCCCTGGCGCTGCGGGCGGGGGAGTACGCCGCTTTTTCCGCCGGACAGCAGTTTTTGTTCCTGGACGGGGAGACGGCCCTGACCCTGCGCGCAGGCACAGTGCTGGACGTGACCCTGGGCGCGCCCGCCGGGGAGAGCGCCGCGGCGGACCACCGCTATGTGGTCTGTGAGGACAGCGCCCTCACCCTCTACGCCCTGACGGACTGCGCCCTGCTGGCCTCTCCGGGGGCGGAGACGGGCGCGGGTACGCCGCCTGTGCCGGAGAACCCCTTTCTGGACGTGCCGGAGGATAGCTGGTACCGGGACGACGTGGTCTCCGCCTGTCAAAAGGGCCTGATCGACGGCGTCACGCCGGATAGCTTTGCCCCGGCGGAAAAGCTCACCGCCGTCCAGTGCGTCAAGCTGGCCGCCTGCATGCACCAGCTTTGCCGGACCGGGTCCGTGACGCTGGAGGCCGGCGAGGACGGCCCCTGGTACCAAAGCTATCTGGATTACGCCCTGGAGCAGGGCATCACGGACCGGACCTGGGGCGACGACCCCATCTGCCGGGCGGACTTCGTGGGCATGTTCTACCGCACCGTGCCGGAGGAGGACCTCGCCGCGGTCAATACGGTTGCGGACTGGGCCATCCCGGACGTGTACCCGGAGCTGACCGAGGGCTGGGCGGAGATTTACGCCCTGTACCGGGCCGGGGTGCTGACGGGCTACTCCGCCGACGGCGTTCACGCCGAACACGCCTTTGCCCCTGCGGACACCATTTCCCGTGCGGAGGTGGCGGCTATCATGAACCGGATGCTGGACGGGAGCGCCCGGGTGCGCTTTGACCTGGAGGGCTGAGCGGACGCGGCTGCTGCGACGGCTCCCCGGCGGCTTTTCCGAGAGAAAAGCCGCCGGGGAGCTTTTGCGTCCTGATTCCATCATAGTTTTACTTTTCCGCTTGACTTTTCCCCTAAGTGAGATATAATAAAAACAGAAGACACCGCAACAAGCGGCTGGCTTCAAGGATAGTTTATATTATGGGCTCATGAAGCCCAAGGAAACCGTCACTTGGCCGAGTGGCGGTTTTTCTTATGGGTGCGCCGAATCACTATGGAGACCGTGTACGGCCCAACGTGAAACGTGAACGTCATCCGCATAAGACATCACCTCCTTCCGGAGATGATAGCCAGCCACTTTTACCGTTGCTTTGGTGTTCTCTGCCCCTTTTCAGGTAACCCAGATTCCTGAGCTGGCCTTATTTTACATAATTCGAGCATTTCTGTCAATTCTTTTCTGAAAATACGGGCATTTCGTGAAATCGACGAAGATCGTAAACCTCCACACATAAGCGAAAAGGAACGGTAAACTCCACAAGCATCCCTCCCCTCGTCAGGGAGCAGCCAACCGCCGTGAAACCGGCGAAAGCAATTTCCATCAACCGAAATCTGAACTGGGTTTTTGCAATTTATTTGACGAACGGGCCGGGAGGGCTTATAATAGAACACCACGCCCGGCGGCGGAGCATCCGCGCTGCGCGGAGGCTGTTCGGAGGCGGCGGAGGAACCATGGACGAAAAACACGCAAGCAAGGCGGTCACCTGCACCTTTACCGGCCACAGGGAGGGCAAGCTGCCCTGGGGCCGGAACGAGGACGACCCCCGGTGCGTATCGCTGAAAAAGTGCATCTACGACGCGGCGGAGGCGGTGTACCGCGCCGGGGCGCGGCACTACGTCTGCGGCATGGCCACGGGCTGCGACATGTACTTCTGCGAGGCCGTGCTGGCCCTGCGGGAGGAGCACCCGGAGATCATGCTGGAAGCCGCCATTCCCTGCGAGGACCAGTCCGCCCGCTGGCCGGAGGCCCTGCGCCGCCGCTACGACCGGCTGGTGTCGGAGTGCGATTTCCATACCGTGCTCAGCCGCCGCTACACCCCGGACTGTATGCTCCGCCGGAACCGCTACATGGTGGACGCCTCGGCCTGGCTCATCGCCGCCTACGACGGCCGCCCCGGCGGCACCCGGTCCACCCTGCTCTACGCGCTGCGCCAGGGTCTGGAGATCATCCAGCTCCCCGTTCAGGCGTGAAAGCCATTCCAATTTCTTCCGCTTTTTCCCTCCCCCTTCAGGGGGAGGGGGGACCGCCGGTGCTTGCGCCGGCGGTGGGTGAGGCCATCTACTGCCGCAGTATCAGTTGCTCGCCCGGATATGCCTGAGAATACCATTTTCGGAGGATTGCTAATGAAACGGTTTGCATCCCTGCTGCTTGCCGCGCTGCTGGCGCTGGCGGTTCTGCCCGCCTCCGCCGCCGCTCCCGGCTTTTCCAATCTGACCGTCACCGCCCGGTATACGGAGGACACCTTCGCCGACGCGGCGGGGGACGACATCGCCGTGGCGGCGGTGTACGGGCTGGGGCTGATGCGCGGCAACGGACAGGGCAGCTTCAACGGCAGCGGCGTCATGCGCTATGCCGAGGTCCTGGCCCTGGCATGCCGCCTCCACAGCCTCTACCGGAGCGGAACGGCGGAGTTTGAGACCGGGGACGGCGAGGACGGCCCCTGGTATCAGGTCTATCTGGACTACGCCCTGTCCGCCGGAATTTTGGAGGAGGCCCCGGAGGACCTCTCCGCCCAGGCCGTCCGGCGGGACCTGGCGGCGCTGCTGGCAAAGAGCCTGCCGGAGAGCGCCTATCCCGCCGTGAACCGGGTGGCGGACAACGCCCTGGCGGACGTGTTCTCCGACAGCCCCCGGGCGTCGGAGATCTATCTGCTCTGCCGGGCCGGGGTCCTGGTGCCGGAGGAGGGCGGCGCGCTGCGCCCCGACGCCCCCGTCACCCACGACTACGCCGCCGCGGTCCTCTCCCGCGCCGCCTACCGCTCCCTGCGCAACCGCTACACCCTGAGCGCGGGCAGCGCCTCCCCCCTGCTGGCGGAGCGTCCCGCCCTGGCGGACGAGGCGCTGGCGGACTGCGCCGTGGTGGGGAACACCCTGGCCCAGGGCCTGAATTTCTACTCCGGCCTGGGCAGCGTGATGCACTTTTACACGGACCAGTACGCCACGGTGGCCACGGCGTCGGAGCTGCTGGACCGGATGGACGGCCGCAGCTTCCGGCGCATCTATCTGGAATTCGGCCTCAATGAGTTCAGCATGGACCTGGACCACTTTCAGACTCTCTACGGGGAGATCGTGGACCGGCTCCGGCAGGACCAGCCCGGCGCGGACATCTACGTGATGTCCCTGACCCCGGTGACGGCGGATCGGAACGCCGCGGGCAACTACACCATGGAGCGCATCCGGGACTTCAACAGCCGCCTGCAGGAGCTGTGCCGGGAGCGGGAGTGCGCCTATCTGGACTGCTGCGACGCCCTGTGCGACGAGGACGGCTGGCTCCCGGCGGAGTACGCCGGGTGGGACGGCTCCCCCCATCTGTCCGAGGCGGCCTACCGGGCCTGGGAAAAGCTCATCCGCACCCGCTATCTATGAGGATACGCGGATGAAATCCCCGCACACGCATGGCGGCAAATTTTGCGCCCGCCTGCGTTGCCAAAAACTTGAAATACACGAAGTATTCCTGCGTTTTTGTCGCCTTGGCGGGCACAAAATTTGCCCGCCATTCGCGCACGCTGCTTTCATCAGCGTATCCTTGAGGTATAAGGAGTCACTTCCATGAGAATACGCAAGAAACCGAACCTGCTGCCCCGGATGGAACGGGCGGGGGCGGTGCTGGTCCGGGACCCGGAGACCTGGAGGGGCCGCTGGCGCGAGAAGCTTCCCGGCTGCGCCGGGCTGCATCTGGAGCTGGGCTGCGGCAAGGGCCGCTTTACGGCGGAGACGGCGGCGCAGGCCCCCGGCATCCTGCTGCTGGCGCTGGAAAAGGTGCCGGACGCCATGGTGGTTGCCATGGAGCGGGCCGTGGAGCGGGACCTCAAAAACGTCTGCTTCCTGGACCGGGACGCGGCGCTGCTGCCGGAGCTGCTGGCTCCGGGGGAGGCGGAGCGCATCTATCTGAACTTCTGCGACCCCTGGCCCAAGAGCCGCTGCGCGAAGAACCGGCTCACCGCCCCCGGCTTTCTCCGGCTGTACGCCGACGCGCTGGCCGCGGGGGGCGAGCTGCGGTTCAAGACGGACAATCTGCCTCTCTTCGACTGGTCCCTGGAGCAGCTCCGGCAGGAGGGCTGGGATTTGGCGGAGGTCACCAACGACCTGCACCGGGACGGCGTGCGCGGCGTGATGACGGACTACGAGGCCAAGTTCACCGCCCAGGGCATGAGGATCAACTACCTTTGCGCGGTCCGGACCGAGGACACCAAAACCACCGCCGCCGGGACCCCGGAGCGGCTGCGGAACGCCAGCCTCTCCGACGCCCGCGGCCGGGCGGATTCCCTGGCCGCGTTCGGAATGTCCGAACCAGAGAAAGACGAGGGGGAACATACGTCATGCGGCTGATTTCCTGGAACGTGAACGGCCTGCGGGCCGCGGTGAAAAAGGGCTTTGCCGACAGCTTCAAAAGCCTGGACGCGGACGTCTTCTGCGTGCAGGAGACCAAGCTGCAGGCCGGCCAGTTGGAGCTGGAGCTGCCCGGCTATCACCAGTATTGGAACTACGCGGAGAAAAAGGGCTACTCCGGTACGGCGGTGTTTGCCAAAACGGAGCCCCTTGCCGTCCGCTATGGCCTCGGCATCCCGGAGCACGACACCGAGGGCCGGGTCATCACCCTGGAATACCCGGCATTTTATTTCGTGGGCGTCTACACCCCCAACGCCCAGGACGGGCTGCGGCGGCTGGACTACCGCATGGCCTGGGAGGACGCCTTCCGGGACTATCTGGTGTCCCTGGACCGGGAGAAGCCCGTGATCGCCTGCGGGGACATGAACGTGGCCCATCAGGAGATCGACCTGAAAAACCCGGATACGAACCGCGGCAACGCGGGCTTTTCCGACGAGGAGCGGGGCAAGTTCTCCGCGCTGCTCTCGGCCGGGTTTACGGACAGCTTCCGCCATCTCTTTCCGGAGGCCAGGGACGTGTACTCCTGGTGGAGCTACCGCGCCGCAGCCCGGGAGCGGAACGTGGGCTGGCGCATCGACTACTTCCTCTGCTCCGACCGCCTCGCGGACAAGATCCGGAAAGCCTGGGTCTGCCCGGAGATCAGGGGCAGCGACCACTGCCCCGTGGGGCTGGAGATCGGCCTGGACGCATGAGGATCGGAAACGTGGAGCTGCGCGGGCGGCTGCTGCTGGCCCCCATGGCGGGGGTCACGGACGCCGCCTTTCGCCATATCTGCCGGGAGCAGGGGGCGGCGCTGACCGCGGCGGAGATGGTCAGCGCCAAGGCCCTGGTCTACGGGGACAAAAAGACCGCCGATTTGCTCCACCGCATCCCCGGGGACGCCCCGGAGGCGGTGCAGCTTTTCGGCCATGAGCCGGAGGTCATGGCAAAGGCCGCCGTGCTGGCCCTGGAGCAGTCCGGCGCGGAGATACTGGACCTGAACATGGGCTGTCCCGTGGGCAAGATCGCCCTCCACGGGGACGGCTGCGGCCTGATGAAGACCCCGGAGCTGGCGGAGGAGATCATCCGCGCCGTGGTAAAGGCCGTGAACGTGCCCGTGACCGTGAAATTCCGCAAGGGCTGGGACAGGGGCAGCGTCAACGCCGTGGAATTTGCGCAGATGTGCCAGGCGGCGGGGGCGGCGGCCGTCACGGTCCACGGCCGCACCCGGACCCAGATGTACGAGGGCAGGGCGGACTGGGAGCTTATCCGGGAGGTGAAGCGGGCGGTTTCGATCCCCGTCATCGCCAACGGGGACGTGTTTTCCGGGGAGGACGCCGCGCGCATCCTGAACTGCACCGGCTGCGACGGAGCCATGATCGGCCGGGGGGCTTTCGGGGACCCCTGGATCTTCGCCGCCGGGAACGCGGCGATTGCGGGGCTGGCCCCCCCGCCCCGGCCGAGTCTGGCGGAACGGATGGACACGGCGCTGCGGCAGATCGAGCTTTCGGCGGCGCTGCGGGGGGAGCGGCTTGCCTGCCTGGAGACCCGGCGGCACCTCGGCTGGTATCTCCGGGGCGTCCCCTACGCCGCGCCCTACAAGACCGCCGCGGTCCATGTGGAGACGCTGGAGGATGTCCGCCGGGTGGCCGAGGGGGTCAAGCGGGACCTGAAGGACGGATAAATCCTAACCCGGATAAACCGGAAAAGTGGTCAGTGGTTAGTGGTTAGTGGTTAGTGATATAGACGGATCACAAATCTCCGGATAAAAAGATTTTGCCAGTTTGCGAAATCTTTCGGCCATAAGTGGTCTAACTGGGCCCCTCCCCCCGGAGGGGCCAAGACAAGGAGCAGGAGGACGAAGCCATGACGGACGCGGAAGCGCTTCAGGCGGCGGAGCGGGCCAGACGCGGCGACACCGCCGCCTTTGAGGCCATCGTCACCGCCTACGAAAAGCTGCTGTACAATCTGGCGCTGCGCTCCCTCGGGTCCCCGGAGGATGCCTCCGACGCGGTGCAGGAGACCTTTCTCCGGGCCTACGCCGGGCTCGGCGGCTTTCGGGGGGAGGGGCGGCTCTCCGCCTGGCTTTGCCGCATCCTGAACCATGTGTGCGTGGACGCCCTCCGCCGCCGCCGGGAGACGGTCTCCCTGTCCCGGACGGACGAGGGAGGGGAGGAGCAGGAGCTGGAGGTGCCGGACGAGCGCTTCGATCCCGCCGCGCTGGCGGAGCGGGAGGATCTGATCCGGCAGGTCCGAAAGGCGGTGTACGCCCTGCCCCCGGACTTCCGGGAGCCCCTGCTGCTGCGGGAGTACGGCGGCTTTCGCTACGATGAGATTGCAGGCATCCTCTCCCTGGACGAGGGAACGGTGAAATCCCGCATCTTCCGGGCCAGAAAAAGGCTCTGCGGGATTCTGGCCGATTACGGGAACTTTTCCGAAAAACCGGCGTCTAAGAAAGGGAAAGGGGGCGAGAGGGCATGAACGGCTGCGAGCGATTTCAGGAGGACCTGAGCGCGCTGCTGGACGGAATGCTGCCGGAGGACCGGGAGCGGGAAGTGCTGGCGCATCTGGCCGGCTGCCCCGACTGCGCCGCCCTGTACGACGCCTTTGACCGCCTCTCCGAAGCCATGGAGCAGGAGGAGCCCCCGGCGGAAGTGCACGATCGGATCATGGAGCGGGTCCTGGCTGTTCCGGCGCGGCGGCGAAGGCGGATCTCGTGGCTGCGCCCGACGCTCGCCGCCGCGGCCTGCCTGGCGGTGATCCTGGGGGCTGTGCTGACCCTTCGCGGCGGGCTGCTGCCCAGAATGGGCAGCTCCGGCGGCTCCTCCGGCTCCTCCTCCGCCGCCCCGGAGAGCGCTGCGGCCGTGACCGCGGGCGCGGGCGCGTTCGACGCGGACGCGGAGGAGGACGTGCCGGAGGCGGAGGAGGCGGCGCGGGAAGCGCCGAAGGAGGTGCCGGAGGTGCAGTGCCTGTACGGCGCGGACGGCGGAGCGGCGGAGAACGGCCAGACCTCCGGTTCGACGGCCGCCGCCTCCGGCTCGACGGCTGCCGCCTCCGGCTCGACGGCCGCCGCCTCCGGCTCCGCTGCGTCCGATGCCGGCGCAGGCGGAGACGCGGCGCAGGACGCGGCTCCCACAGCGCCCCGGCTGCTGCTGACCGTCACCGGCAGAACGGCGGACGGCGCGCTGTTGTGTACCGTGGAGGAGGACCCGGAGGGCCTGTGGCCTGCGGGGACGGAGCTGCGGCTGCTGGCGGATGCCGGCGCGCCGGACGGGGACGCTGCGGATTACGCGCCCGGCGCATCGCTGTGGGCGGTTCCCGACCGCCGGGAGACCGCGGAGGACGGCGGCAGGATACTCTACGCCGCGGCGCTGGCCCCGGCGGAGACAGAAGAATGATGAGAAAGAGAGGTTCATCCGTGGAACGCGACGCAGAGAACACCGCCCCGGTCCGGGACATCATCCTGCTCAAGCAGGGGGAGATCGTCCTCAAGGGGTTGAACAAGAAATATTTTGAACAGAAGCTCTCCGCCAACGCCGCCCGGCGGCTGCGGCGCTTCGGGCGCTTCCACATCTACACGATCCAGTCCACGGTCTATGTGGAGCCGCTGGACGCCGGTTGCGACATGGAGGGGGCGTTCGACGCGCTGAAAAGCGTCTTCGGCATCATCTCCCTCACCAGGGCCGCGGCCTGCGGCAAGACGCCGGAGGCCATCGCCCAAAAGGCCATCGAGTACCTGGCCCCGGACATGGAGCGGGCCAGGAGCTTCAAGGTGGAGTCCCGGCGCAGCGACAAGCGCTTTCCCCTCACCAGCATCGAGCTGAGCCGCTACGTGGGCGGCGAGCTGGCCGACGCCTACCCCAATGTAAAGGTGGATGTCCACGATCCGGAGCTGACCGTCCACGTGGAGGTCCGGGACCTGGCGGCCTACGTCCACGGCGCGCCCTCCCCCGGCGCGGGGGGAATGCCCGTGGGCTGCAACGGCAGGGCAGTCACCCTGCTCTCCGGCGGCATCGACTCCCCGGTCAGCTCCTACATGATCGCCAAGCGGGGCGTGGGGCTGATCCCCGTCCACTTCTGGGCCTTCCCCTATACGGGCGTGGCGGCGAAGGAAAAGGTGATCTCCCTGGCCCGGCAGCTCACGGACTGGTGCGGCAAAATGCGTCTGGCGGTGGTGCCCTTCACCCGCTACCAGGAGGCCATCCGGGACAACTGCCCGGAGGAGTACTTCACCCTGCTCATGCGCCGGGGCATGATGCGCATCGCGGACCGGCTGGCCCGGGACAACGGCTGCTCCGCCCTGGTGACGGGGGAGAACCTGGGTCAGGTCGCCAGCCAGACCATGGAGGCCATGGCGGTCACGGAGAGCGTCTGCACCCTGCCGGTGCTGCGGCCTCTGATCGGCTTTGACAAGCAGGAGATCGTCACCCTGGCCCGGAAGATCGGCACCTTTGAGACCTCCATTTTGCCCTACGAGGACTGCTGCACCGTGTTCACCCCCCGGCACCCCGCGCTGCGCCCGGACAGGGCGAAGCTGGAGGCGGCGGAGCAGGTCCTGGACGTGGACGCCCTGGTGGAGGAGGCCGTCCTGGGCGTGGAGTACGTGAAGCTGGAGGGGGATAGCTCCGCTGAATGAGGCAGGAAAAGAGCGGAGCCGGTTTTGCACCGCTACTCCGCCCTTTTCCGTCGAGGGTCATGTTCCGCTGTCATATCGCTTCGCGAGATGTTGATATTCCATATACACGGGATCGCGCTCTGACAGATACGCCGCTCGGGGTCCCGGCTCAGATAATGGCTGATACAAATGGTTTTGTCGATTTCTCCAATGGTTTTGCATCATAGGGGGAACATTGATAGAAAGTCAAAGAGAATTGACAATACTCGACGGGTACGGTAGAATTTTGCCGTTCCTTTATGGAGCTGCGAAATGACAAAAGAGCGCTGTTGATATAAAAGGCGGTTGGCTACTCCCTTGCGAAAGGGGGTGAGGCTAATGCGGAAACAGTGGGTGAAAGCTCTGCTGGTTTTCGTGTTCGTCTGCTTTTGGGCTTTCGTTTTGGCTGCAAAAGTGTACTGACCGCCCGGATGGGAGCCGGACGGCCAGTGGTTTTACTGAGCTGATCTCGGGCTGACCGCCATATCGCAGCGCCCTTTTGTATATTTGATTATATACCCTGCCGCTCTGTCTGTCAAGTAGAGAACGAAGCTCTTTGTTTCCAGGCGAGATATGATATGGAATGTGTTTTGGAGGTCGTTTGTTGTGCACTATGACGAATAGATTTCTATGATGGACATTATCGACCCAAATCTAAATTAGGACGGCCGCCCGCATTTCTGCGGGCGGTGACAGTGCCTTTTGCTGTTGCGGGATCAGCGCAGGACGGCGTTGGCGAAGCCGTAGTTTGGATAGTTTAGTAGATTGTTGCTAAAACTGCACACAATTTTCATCTGAAGTGCATAATGTAGCGGAATGGTGATATGTTGCACAAGCATATCCGGCGTTCCTTTTATCTCCTGCTGGTACTCTCCGTCCAAATAAATCGTAAAATAGGCATCTGTCATAGATCTGTCATCCAGATGACCAAAGTCAAATTCCAACGATTCATATTCACCGTTCAAATTAAAATATGCATATGCCCTTGTTTCACCATGAAGTTCAAATCCGTGGTAATATGTCTTTCCCATCATGCTGAGATAATCCGGTGCCTTATAGTATTTTGCTTCATACGGCGGGCACACGTCCAGCAGATAGGTATCCTCCCCGGGGACGCCGCCGATATACACGGTCTGCGTGTTTCCGTCCCACTTGACGGTCTTTCCCAGCGACTCGCCAATGGCGCGGACCGGAAGATAGGTGGTGCC
>JAFTBW010000104.1 GCA_017455015.1 Oscillospiraceae bacterium
GGGCCGGCGGTCCCCCCACAAGGGGACCCCGGCGTGGCCCAGCGAAGCGGGCACGCTGGGGAAAAGGAAGAAGGAGCCAACGGATATGCAGCTTGCGCCGCCAGGCGGAAGCGGAATGGAGTTGGCTTCTTCTGACGCGGGAGAGGGATAAAGCGGTAGAAATTGAATTGGAGGCACGGCGGACATGGCAAAACGGCTCGGCATCTACGTCCATATACCCTTTTGCGCCTCCAAATGCGCCTACTGCGACTTCAACTCCTTCGCAGGAAGCGAGCGGCTCATGCCCAAGTACCACAACGCCCTGCTCAAGCATTTCCGGGAGTCCCGGCAGGTGCTGCAGGAGTACTATGCCGATACCGTGTATTTTGGCGGCGGCACCCCCAGCTACTACGGAGCCAGACGGCTGGCGGACCTGTTCAACGCGCTGAAGCGGGAGGCCCTGATCTTCCGGAACGCGGAGGTCACGCTGGAGGCGAACCCCGATTCGGTCCATCTCCGGGACCTGACGCTGCTCTGGGCAGAGGGCTTCAACCGCATCAGTCTGGGCGCTCAGACCGCCAACGAGGATCTTCTGAAGCTCATCGGCCGGCGGCACACCTGGAAGCAGACCGTCCTCGCGGTCAAGACCGCCAGGGAGGCGGGCTTTTCCAACATCAGCCTGGACCTGATCTACGGCCTGCCCACCCAGACCGAGGCAGACTGGGCCGAGACCCTGGACCGGGCCATCGGCCTCGGGCCCCAGCACATCAGCTGCTACGGCCTGAAGCTGGAGCCGGGTACGCCCATGTACGCCTCCTACAACCGCTCCGCCCTGCTGCCGGACGACGACGCGCAGGCGGACATGTACCTCTACGCGGTGGAAACGCTGGAGCGTGCCGGATACGCCCAGTACGAGATCAGCAATTTCGCCAAGCCGGGCTTTCCCTCCCGGCACAATCTGAAATACTGGCTGCTGCGGGACTATATCGGCTTCGGCGCGGGAGCCGCGAGCTGCGCCGGAGGCGTCCGGTACAAGTACGTACCCGGCCTGCGGCAATACATAAGCGGCGTCCAAAACGACCACACTATCCTGGAGGAGCAGGAGCGGATCGGTCTGCTGGATCAAAGCGCAGAATATATCATGCTGGGGCTCCGCACCGTCCGGGGCATCAGCGGCAAGGAGTATTTTCGCCGCTACCGCAGCGACTTCTCCCCATTGGAGGAGGAGCTGGAGGAATACCGGGTCAAGGGCTGGGCTGTCCGGGAGGACGAGCGGTGGCACTTCACCCCGGCGGGCTTTCTGCTCAGCAATCTGCTCATCGGCAGGCTGCTGGACCTGCGGGGCGAACAGCGGCGGCGAGACGAGACCCCTTGGATGGAACAGACGGAGGAGTCGTTCTACCTTCATGGCGAGCTGCCCGAGGGGGACGAGGTATTCTTCCACCCACAGGAGGCATAGCTTTTCCTGTTCGGGGAAAACGGGATACAGTGGGATGCAGGATGATGGGATGAGGATGCAGGATGAAACTGAGCGGCAATAAAAAGAGACCAAAGCCCGCCGCAGCGCCGGCGGCCTTGGAGGAAAACAGACGCAATACGCGCCCGGACGCAGGGAGCGATGCGTATACCGCCGAAAGGCCGGAGCGCCGGCAGAGCACCCCGCGGGCAGCGGACACCGCCGGAGCGCGGGAGCGGGCAAGGCGGAGTGCGCGCACCCGCGTGACCCTGATCTGTCTGCTGGCAGTGATCGCGCTGCTGGCCGCCGGGGCGGCGGCAGGGATGATCTATGTGGACCGTCTGGACACGATCTACCCCAACGTCACCGTGGACGGCATCGACATCAGCGGGCTGACCCTGGCCCAGACGGCGGAAAAGCTGGCCGCGGCGGGCTACGGCGACCCCGGGGACGGCTCCGTCACCGTACTGCTGCCCTCGGACTGCTCCCTGACCCTGACCGCGGCGGAGGTATGCAGCGAAACGCCGGTTTCCGACATCGCCCTGATGGCCTGGGACAGCTGCAAGGGCGGCACCCCCGTGGCCAACGCCGTGAACTATCTGCGCTGCGGCGCGGTGGGCATGGCCCTCCAGAGCGGCGCGGCGCGCACCGTTGACGAGACGGCGATCCGGGCCGCGGCGGACAACGCCGCCGGCGAGGTCCGGAGGGCGCTGCTGGAATCCGATCTCAGCATCGGCGAGGACAGCATCCGGGTGGTCAAGGGCGCCCGGGGCGTGGAGGTGGACACGCAGGCGCTGACGGAGATGATCGCCGACGCGTTCCGGGAGGAGCATTACGGCACCCTCACCTACACCGCCGAGATCCAGCCCAACAACGATCTGGATCTGCAGGGCCTCTACGACGCGGTATATGTGGAGCCGGCGGACGCCGTGTACGACCCGGAGACAGGCGAGGTCCTGCCGGAAACCGTGGGCGTCTCCTTTGACATGGAGGAGGCGCAGCGGGCCTGGCTCACCGCGGGCTACGGCGACGAGGTGCGCATTCCCCTGGTTCTGACGGAGCCGAAGGTACTGGCCGCCGATCTGGAGGCCATGCTGTTCCGGGATAAGCTGTCGGAGAAGACCACCTACCTCTGGGGCAGCAGCTCCAACCGCATCAACAACGTCTCCCGGGCCGCTGCCAGCATCAACGACACGGTGCTGCTGCCGGGCCAGGAGTTCTCCTACAATCCCGCCCTCGGGGAGCGGAACGCCGAAAACGGCTATCTGCTGGCCGGAGCCTACAGCGGCGGCGAGACGGTGCAGGAGTACGGCGGCGGCATCTGCCAGGTGTCCTCCACCCTCTACTACTGCGCTCTGTACGCCAACCTCTCCATCACCGCCCGGACCTGCCACATGTTCCCGGTGGGTTACCTTCCCGCCGGCCTGGATGCCACCGTGAGCTGGGGCGGGCCGGAGTTCCGCTTTGTCAACAACCGGGACTACCCCATCCGGATCGTGGCCTGGGTCAATGCCGACGAGTACACCGTCACCGTGGAGCTTTGGGGCACGGACGTGGACGGCAGTTATGTGGAGATGACCTGGGGCACCTGGGAGTATTTTGACAAGGACTGGACCGAGGTGGCCCTGGGCTATAAGGCCCAGACCTACCGCAACGTCTACGACAAGGACGGCGTGCTTTTAAGCCGCCAGCCCGAGGCGCTCAGCTCCTACCGCTACCACGACGAGGACATCAAGTGGCCGCCGGAGTCCGAGGGAGGCACTCTCAAGCCCGGTGAGGTCAAGGAGAAACCGGAGGAGACGGAAAAGCCGGAGGAGACCGAGGCGCCGGAAGAAACGGAGAATCCCGCGGAGACGGAACCGCCGGAACCTGTGGAGACGGAGCCTCCCGAGCCTGACGAGACGGAGCCTCCGGAGCCTGCGGAGACGGAGATGCCCGCGTCTGCGGAGACGTCCGCCACGGAAGAGACAGATGATGAGGCGGAAGGGGTCCTGGGTCCCCCGGATACGCCGGAGGAGCCCACTGACCCGCCCGAGCCGTCCATGCTGGAGGGCAGCGCGGAGAGCCAAGGAAACGCTGATTAAATCAACGCGTGCGATTGGCGAGCAAATTTTGTGTCCGCCAAGGCGCAAAAGCCGCAGGAATACTTTGTGTATTTCAAGGTTTTTGCAACGCAGGCGGGCGCAAAATTTGCCGCCGGACGTGCGTGGGGATTTATTCAGCGTTTCCCCAAGGCCCCTCATCCGTCAGCGCCTGAGGACGCCGACACCTTCCCCCGAAGGGAGAAGGCTTAAAATGGTAATCCAATTTGAAGAGGAAAGAGCATATGGAAAACAGCAAGAAGAGCTTTTACATCACCACCCCCATCTACTACCCCTCGGGA
>JAFTBW010000105.1 GCA_017455015.1 Oscillospiraceae bacterium
AGCAGCACCGTGTTTCCCACGGAAAAGCTGATATATTTGCTTCCCAGGCTGATTTGGACAGGGTCCTCGGTGTCGGCGCAGAGCTTTTCCAGATCCCCCAGCGACGTGCCGGGCACGACGAAGGAGCAGGGCTCCTCCTCCATCCCCTCCACGGGTTCCCGCCGGAGGGCAAGGCGGTAGCCGTCCACCGCCACGATGGTGAGAAAACCGTCCGCAATGTCGAATTTCTCGCCGGTGTAGATGGGGCGTGATTCATTGTCCGAAACGGCGAAAATCGTCTGGCGGATCATCCGTCCCAGCAAATTCTGGGGCAGGGAGACGCTCCGCTGCTGCTCCACGTCGGGAAGCTCGGGAAAGTCCCTGGCGTCCATGCCGATCAGCGCATAGTCCGCGCTCCCGCAGACGATGGCGGTATTCATCCCCCGGTTTTCCACCGTTACGATCCCTTCCGGAAGGGAACTGACAATGCTGGACAGCATCTTTGCGGAGAGGACCAAGCTGCCCTGCTCGGTGACCGTGGCGTCCACGGCAGTGTGGATGGCTCTTTTCAGATCGTAGCCGGTGATCATCAGTCCGCCGGGGACGGCCTCCAGCAGCAGTCCCTCCAGGGTGGGCATGGGATTCTTGGGGCTTGCCGCTCTGGCGGCGATGGAGACGGCCTGCTGCAGCAGGCTCCGTTCGCAGGTAAATTTCATGTTGTTGCTCCCGTCTTTTCAAAACAGATATGATTTTGTCATCATTTGTTTTCAACAGCTTCGGCAAACCGGCGCTGCCGTTTTGCGCAGAGAGAGAAAGAAAGAATATTTTTTAGTAGACGTCCGTAGTAGAGGACGCGACCTGTGGAAAAGCCGGAAAAAGCGTGGAATTTCCAGGTTTTTTTCTGTGGAAAAAACGGTAGAAAAATCGGGGCTGTTTCCACAGGCCGCCGCCGAAACCCCGCCGGTTTCCGGTTTTCGACGGCGGGTAACAGAGATTGTCAAAAAATTGTTTAAAGTTTGTCTCATCTTTGACGGGAATTGATATTACTTGTAATATCCCGCACGGTATCTGCAACCTCCTTGTTTTCCCGGATCATCCGTTCGATCTTTTGGATGGAGGTGTGGATGGTGGCGTGGTTCCGGTCCTCGTAGCAGGCGCCGATGTCGTTCAGGGACAGGTTGGTGAGCTGGCGGATCAGATAGATGGATACGTGCCGGGCCATGGCGATGTTTTTGCTGCGGCGCTGTCCCTTGATGTCCTGGGCGCTGATCTGGTAGTAGCGGGCCGTCTCGTTGATGATGTCCTCCGGCGTCGGGATATAGGTCCCGGTGTGGACCACGTCGGAGATGGCCTTGTCGATCCTGGCCCGGGTGACCTCCTCCCCGCTGATGTCCCGGTAGGCGGTGAGTTTTTTCACCACGCCCTCGATCTGCCGGATGTTGTTGGTGAGCTTTTCCGCGATGTAGGCCACGGATTCGTCTTTCAGCACCATGCCCAGGTGGCCGGCCTTGTTGCGGATGATGGCCATTCTGGTCTCGGTGTCGGGGGGCTGGATGTCCGCCATCAGCCCGCCCTCAAAGCGGGTGCGGAGCCGGTCCTCCAGCAGCACCATGTCCATGGGCGGCCGGTCGGCGGTGAGGACGATCTGGTGCCCCGCCTCGTAGATGCTGTTGAAGGTGTGGAAAAACTCCTCCTGGCTGCGTTCCCTGCCGGAGATGAACTGGATGTCGTCTACCAAAAACAGGTCCGCAAAGCGGTATTTCTGGCGGAACTCCTCCATGGTGTGGTTCTGGATGCTGGTGACCATCTCGTTGAGAAAGTCGTCGCCTTTCACATACAGAATTTTGGCCTTGGGCTGCTTTTCGTGGATGGCCGAGCCGATGGCCAGCAGCAGATGGGTCTTTCCCAGGCCGGAGTTGCCGTAGATGAACAGCGGATTATATGCGCGGTTGCCCGGATCCTTGACCACGCCCAGGGCGGCCCCGTGGGCAAATTCGTTGGAGGAACCGACGATGAAGTTTTCAAAGGTGTAGCCGTCCATTTCAGGGAGCAGCTTTTCGTCTTTCCGCTCCTCCCTGTATTCCGCCAGCTCGTCCCCGCAGAGCACCAGAAGCTCAAAATCGCAGGAGAACAGGTCGTGCAGAGCGCTTTTGATGATCTCCCCGTAGCGCTGCTGGAGGATGTCCCGCTTGTAGGGACTGGTGGTATGCAAAACGAACCGGCCCTCCTCCAGCTCCACCGGCTCGCAGTCGGAGAACCAGGTGCGGATGGAAATCGGGGTGAGCGTACCGGACAGGATCTCCAGGATCCCGTTCCAGATGTCGTTGATGGAATTCATCTCTCTGTCTGTCCCTTCTCCGGCTTTTTGCGCGGCCGGCGCGGCGCGGTCTGCACTCCGAAAAACCCCGGTTTTCGGAAAAACAAAACCAGTGTAATCAAAGTATTCTACCATAAATCAGAGGAAAGAGCAACAGTAATTTGAATTTTAAATATAATAATGTATAAAACCGTCCGGCGGAGGTTGACAGCGGGAATGAGGCGGGATATACTGTAAAATAGAGGTATTGTATATCACGGAGGACGCTATGGACAGCAGCACAGTGGAAAACGGCCGAAAAAAAGGGTCTTCCGCCCGAAGACCTGTGATCGGCGTCATGACGGGGAGCTTTCACACCGACTATTCCCGCCTGATCGCCGAGGCGATCTGTTCCCAGCTCAAAGCCGAGGACGTGGATATCTGCCTGTTTCAGGGGCTGGACGCCTCCCGGTTCCTGAATCTGACGGAATATGTGGACGACGGCTTTGACGGGCACTACTATTCCCAGTTTGAATACAGCAAATTTCTGAATCCGGACCTGCTGATCGTCTCCTTTGGCACCATCTCCGCGATCTCCGATCCCCTGGATCTGGAGGAGTTTTTCGCCCGGCTCCCGAAGGTGCCGGTCATTTTGCTGGAAAACGACACGGAGCTGCCGGGCGGCATCCACATCACCGTGGACAATTACGGGGGGATGCGGGACTGCGTGGAGCATCTGATCACGGACCACGGGTGCCGGGAGCTCCTGTTTGTCTCCGGGCCTCGGGGGGTGCCGGACGCGGAGCTGCGGCTGGAGGCTTATCGGGACACGATGCTGGCCCACGGCCTGCCCCTGAAGGGGAACATGATCGCCGTCGGCAACTTCACCGACCGGGTGGACGGTCTGGTGGAGGAGCTGCTGGAGGCTTACCCGAAGCCGGATGCCATCATCTGCGCCAACGATGAGATGGCGGAGAGCGCCTACCGGGTGCTGAAAGGTCACGGCCTGCTGCCGGGCCGGGACGTGGCGGTGACGGGCTTTGACGACAATCTGTTTGCCCCGCTCATGGACCCGCCCCTGACCACCGTGCGCCAGATGAAGGAGGAGGTGGCGGAGAAGACCGTATCTGTGATCCGGGATTTTCTCCGGGGCGGGAAACCGGACTCCGTTTCCCTGTCCGCGCCGCTGATCCGGCGGCGGTCCTGCGGCTGCCAGGAGGACGGCTGGAGCTTCCGCATTCCCCGGGAGGCGGCAAAGACCGCAAAAGCGGCGGAGGACCGGAGACGGATCAAGCGGCTGGTCCATGAAAATATGCTCACCAGTCTGATGCTGCGGAACCTCCTGGACGAAAATTCCACGGTCCGTTCCTTTTTCCGGCGGACCGGACAGATGCTGCATATCCTGGGCTGTCAGCGGGCCTGGATCGGCATGGCGCAGGAGCCTGTTGCGGTGAACGAGGAAAAGCGCCGCCCTCTGGCCCCGGATACCCTGCGGCTTTGCATGGTCCAGGACGGGGAGCAGGTCAGCTCCTGGGATTTTGACGGCGCGCCGGTGCTGACGGCGGGGGAGGAGGAGAGCTTTGTCTCCCTCCGGCACGTGATGGGACTTGTCACGGCGGTGTTCCCCCTGTTTTACGGAAAGAACCACTACGGCGTGATGGTGGTCAAGCTGCGGCAGGAGGAGATGCTGTTCTACTACACCCTGTCCCTGGAGATCGGTACAGGACTCCGGTATCTGTTTATGGCCATGGACCAGCGGGAGGCAAGGCTGGTGCTGGAGGAGAAAAACCACATCCTGGACTTCTCCGCCAGTCACGACGCGCTGACCGGACTTTACAACCGGGCGGGCGTCATGAACCATATCTACGACTTCATGCGGGAGCAGGGCCGCGGGCGGCGCTTTGTGGCGGTGATGGCGGATCTGGACCATCTGAAACAGATCAATGACACCTTTGGACACGGCTGCGGGGACCAGGCGATCCGCCAGGCGGCGGAGATCCTCCGGAACTGCCTCCCCCCGGACAGCCCCTTGGGGCGCACCGGCGGGGACGAGTTCACCGCGGTCTTTCTTCTGACGGAGGACTGCACGCCGGAGTCCTTCCGGCAGCGGGTGGCCTTGGCCTGCGAGGAATACAACGCCCGGGAGCTGGTCCCCTATTATGAGGGGGTTTCCGTGGGCTGCCTCGCCTTTTCCTACGAGGAGGGGACGGACATCCCCGCTCTGCTGAAGGAGGCGGACGCCTGCCTGTACCGGGACAAAAAACGCCGCCGGACCAGCGTGATCCGGCAGGCTCCATAGGCCACTTATGGCCGAAAAAACTTTGCAAAATGGCAAAAAGACTGCCAGGCCCTTTAAAGCCTTCCCCCTTGGGGGGAAGGTGCCCCAGTGCGCACACTGGGGCGGATGAGGGGAAGACCAGCGGCGCAGTTCCGGTTATCCCCTCATCCGTCACCGGCGCTCTCGCCGGCGACACCTGTCCCTTTGGGCCTCTTTTGCCGGAAAACATGCCCCCGGCATGTTTTCTATTCGGCAAAAGTCCCCAAGGGGAAGGCTTTAAAGGCGCTTTTCCGTTTCATGCGGATTAGGTTTAAGGAAACGGAAAAACTCTCACTGTCAGAAAAACTTCAGAACAGTGAGAGATTTTTTCCGGCGGTCTTCTGCGATCGTTCGTTTACGTGAACTTCTTCTCAACCTCCTCAGTTACCTTGTCCAGATGGTCCCGGATGGGGAGCTTTTGGGGGCACCGCTCCTCACACTGGCCGCAGTGCATGCAGTCGGAGAACTTCCCGCACCGTTGGATCAGATTCAGGAAGTAATTCCAGATGTCGCTGTCGCTCTTCATCCCGAAGCGCTGCAAATTGTTGTAGACGGAGATTTTCCAGAAACACGTCAACCAGCCTTTGCGTCTCGCAGGGTCCGGATATCCAGCGCCGCCCGGTAATGGGTTTTCACATGGCTGCCCACCGCCTCCCGGGCGGAGGCGATCTCCCGGAAATACAGCCCGTCCTCGTCATAGCCGATGCTCTGCCGCAGAAAGACCCGCTTTCCGAAGCGGAGATTGTCCAGCCCGAAGCTCCGTTCCAGAATCTCCGCGCGTGCCTGCGCAATGGCTTCCGCCCGGACAGCCCCGCCTTTGGCGAGAGCTGACGGGGGAAGCGCCGGTCATCCATAGCACAAACGCAAAGGAGAAAATTCATGAAGCTTTTTCATCTGTCCGACCTCCATTTGG
>JAFTBW010000106.1 GCA_017455015.1 Oscillospiraceae bacterium
CCCGTCAGCATCCTGACGCCGGAGCAGACCAAGTACTACTTCCTCTCCGGCTTCACCGCCAAGCTGGCCGGCACGGAGCGCGGCATCACCGAGCCCACCCCCACGTTCTCCGCCTGCTTCGGCCAGGCGTTCCTGGAGCTGCACCCCACCAAGTACGGCGAGGAGCTGGTCAAGCGCATGGACAAGTGCGGCGCAAAGGCGTTCCTGGTCAACACCGGCTGGAACGGCACCGGCAAGCGCATCTCCATCAAGGACACCCGCGGCATCATCGACGCCATTCTGAACGGCGAGGTGCAGAAGGCCCCCACCAAGACCATCCCTATCTTCAATCTGGAGGTCCCCACCGCCCTGCCCGGCGTGGACAGCGGAATTCTGGACCCCAGAGACACCTATGCCGATCCCGCCGAGTGGGACGCCAAGGCCAAGGACCTGGCAGGCCGCTTTATCAAGAACTTCGCCAAATACGAGGGCAACGCCCAGGGCAAGGCCCTGGTCAGCGCCGGTCCCCAGCTTTGATCACCCAATCCAGCTTCGATTTCGGAGGGAAGGCAGAAATGCCTTTCCCTCTTTTTTCGCAAAAAAGCCGGAATCAGCGGAAAAAAGCTTGCGGTCCCGTCCTTTTCGTCGTATAATAAAGCATATCAATTGAATCATCAGAAAGGAGACCGACCTATGCCGAGCGAAAACGAGATCCGGCGGCTGGACCTTGCCATGCTGTATGAGCTGCGTCTGATGTTTGTGGAGAGCGACAAGGAGAACTATACAAAGCAGGAGATCCTGACCCTGCTGGACCAGATCGCCACCGCAAAAAAGTAAAACGATGGACAGAAAGATGAACGAAACGGAGATCACCGCGGAGTTTGACCGCGCCTGCCGGGAGGGACAGCTCTCCGTGCGCTATCAGCCCCAATACAACCACTCCACGGGGCGCATGACCGGTGCGGAGGCCCTGATGCGCTGGGAGCACCCGGAACACGGCACGCAGTACCCCGCGGACTTTATCCCGGTGCTGGAACGGCACGGCCTGATCCGCCGGGCGGATCTCTATGTGTTTGAGCAGGTGTGCGCGTTCCAGCGAAAATGCCTGGACGAGGGCGTCTCCCCCGTTCCCGTCTCCGTCAACATCTCCCGGCACGACATTCTGGAGGGCGGCTATGTGTCGGAGCTGGAGCGCATCCGCCGGCGGTATGACGTGCCTGTCAGGCTGCTGCGGACAGAGATCACCGAAAGCTCCGCCGTGGGCGGTCTGAAGCTGGTGAGCACGGTGCTGCGGGAGCTGCACGAGGCCGGCTATGTGGTGGAGATGGACGACTTCGGCAGCGGCTACTCCTCTCTGAACATCCTGAAGGATCTGGATGTGGACATCATCAAGCTGGACATGAACTTTCTCACCGGCGACGTGGGCGGCCGCGGCGGCACCATCATCAACGCCATGGTGCAGATGGCCAAATGGCTGGACACCCCCACCATCGCCGAGGGCGTGGAGACCGTGGAGCAGGCCGATTACATGAAGAGCATCGGCTGCAACTACATCCAGGGCTACGTATACTCCCGTCCCCTGCCCGGCGCGGAGCTGCTGGAACTGCTGCGGCGGACCGGTCTGGAGCCCACCTCCCCCGCCATGCGTCTGCTGCAGCCCATGGATGCGGAGAAGTTCTGGAACCCGGAGTCTCTTGAGACCCTGATTTTCAGCAACTATGTGGGAGCCGCCGCCATTTTCAGCTATGAGGACGGCCGCGCGGAGATCCTGCGGGTCAACGTCAAGTACATAAAAGAGCTGGGCATGAACATCACCGAGGAGGATGTGATCCGCTCCGACCCCTGGGAGAGCTTTGACCCGGAAAACCGGAAAATCTACGAGGACACCCTCCGGCGGGCAATCGCCTCCGGGGAGGAGGAGAGCTGCGAGACCTGGCGGACGTTCGTCTCCCGCTGCTGCGGGGAGGATCGGATCTGCATCCGCAGCCACATCCGGGTGATCGGGAAGGCGGGACAGCAGTCCATCGTCTACGCCATGGTCCAGAACGTCACCGCCGAGAAGCAGCGCTACACCGAGCTGGCGGACAGCGAGCGGCGCTTTCGCTTCGCCAGCGAGCAAGCCAACGTGTACGCATGGGAGTACACCATCGGCACAAAACAGATGCGGCCCTGCTTCCGCTGCATGCGGGACTTGGGACTGCCTGCGCTGCTGGAAAACTACCCGGAGCCGGTCATCGAAAACGGCATCTTCCCGGCGGACTACGCGGATATGTACCGGGACTGGCACCGGCAGTTGGAGAAGGGCGCGGAGCACCTGGAGGCCGTCATTCCCCTGACCGTTGGCCGGGTGCCTTTCCACGTCCGCTATACCACCGAATTTGACGAAAACGGACGCCCGCTGAAGGCTTACGGCTCCGCCACCCTGGTGGTGGACGAGCCGGAGAAGGCGGAATAACCGTCTGCTGCCGCTCCAATCAAAAAGCTGCCCCCGAAAAGGCGGGCAGCTTTTTAAAGCCTTCCCCCTCCGGGGGAAGGCTTTTTATTTGACCTTCCCCCCAAGGGAAGGCTTTTTGTTTGACCTTCCCCCAGGGAGAAGGCTTTTTTATTTGATGGAGAAGAACGCCTTGAGGCCGGGATACTGGGAGACCTCGTCCAGCTCCTCCTCGATGCGCAGAAGCTGGTTGTACTTCGCCACGCGGTCGGTGCGGCTGGGCGCGCCGGTCTTGATCTGTCCGGCGTTGAGCGCCACGGCGATGTCCGCGATGGTGGCATCCTCGGTCTCGCCGGAGCGGTGGCTGACCACGGCGGTGTAGCCGGCGCGGTTGGCCATTTGGATGGCGTCCAGGGTCTCGGTCAGGGAGCCGATCTGGTTGACCTTGATAAGGATGGAGTTGGCCACGCCCAGCTCGATGCCCTTGCTCAGGCGCTGGGTGTTGGTGACGAACAGGTCGTCGCCCACGAGCTGGATCTTGTGGCCCAGCGCGTCGGTCAGCTTCTTCCAGCCCTCCCAGTCGGTCTCGGCCATGCCGTCCGCGAGGGAGATGATCGGATACTTCTCGGCGAAATCGACCCACATGGCAACCAGCTCGTCGGCGGTCATATGCTTGCCGGTCTTGGGCAGGTGATAATCCTTCTCGCCCTCCTTCTGCCACTCGGAGGAGGCGGCGTCGATGGCGATGCGGAAGTCGTCGCCGGGCTTGTAGCCGGCCTCGCTGATGGCCTGCACGATGGCCTTCAGGGCGTCCTCGTCGCTCCCCAGGTTGGGGGCGTAGCCGCCCTCGTCGCCCACGCCGGCGGCGGGAGTGCCGTTGGCTTTCAGGGTCTTCTTGAGCTGATGGAAGACCTCGGCGCACATCCGCAGACCCTCGCGGAAGCTGGGAGCGGACACGGGCATGATCATGGACTCCTGGATCTCCACGTTGTTGGTGGCGTGGGCGCCGCCGGTCAGAATGTTCATCATCGGCACCGGCAGAGTCTTGGCGTTGCAGCCGCCGATATAGCTGTACAGGGGCAGGCCCAGAGAAGCGGCGGCGGCTTTCGCCACGGCCAGGGAGGCGCCCAGGATGGCGTTGGCGCCCAGGCGGGTCGTGTTGGGGGTGCCGTCCAGATCCAGCTTGGTCTTGTCCACGGCGACCTGATCCAGAGCGTTCAGACCGATCAGGGCCTCGGCGATCTCGGTGTTGACGTTGGCGACGGCCTTGGTCACGCCCTTGCCCAGGTAACGGTCCTTGTCGCCGTCGCGCAGCTCGCAGGCCTCATAGATGCCGGTGGAAGCGCCGGAGGGAACCGCAGCGCGGCCCACGGTGCCGTCGTCCAGAGTGACCTCCACCTCGACGGTGGGGTTGCCGCGGCTGTCCAGGATCTCGCGGCCCAGGACGTCTACGATCTCAAGATACTGCTTCATGGTTGTTTCTCCTTGATGATATATTTTAAATTTGGGAACTGGCAGTGGCAAAAATCAGCCCTGAGCGGCCGCCTCGATGATCTTGGTGAAATCCGCCGGCTTCAGGGACGCGCCGCCGATCAGGCCGCCGTCGATGTCGGGCTGGGCCAGCAGCTCCGCGGCGTTCTTGGCGTTCATGCTGCCGCCGTAGAGGATGGAGACGGCGCGGGCGGTGCGGGCGTCGTTCTTCCGGCGCAGCAGGGCGCGGATGTTGGCGCAGACCTCCTGGGCCTGCTCGGCCGTGGCGGTCTTGCCGGTGCCGATGGCCCAGATGGGCTCATAGGCAATGACCACATGGCGCAGCTCCTTGGCGGTGACGCCGGAGAGGGCTGCGCTGACCTGGTAGTCCAGCAGCTCGGTGGTGACGCCCAGCTCCCGCTGCTCCAGGCTCTCGCCCACGCAGACGATGGGGACCAGACCGGCGTCCAGGGCGGCGCGGACCTTTTTGTTGACGGACAGGTCCGTCTCATTGTAATACTGGCGGCGCTCGGAATGGCCGATGATGACGTACTTCACGCCCATGTCCGCAAGCATGCCCGCGGCGATCTCACCGGTGAAAGCACCGGAAGCGGCCTCGTGCATGGTCTCTGCGCCGACACGGATCTTGGTACCGCGCATGGCCTTCTGCGCGGCGGCGATGTTCAGCGCCGGCAGGCAGATCACGATCTCGCACTCGGGCTTTTTAGGCAGCATGGGAGCGATCTCATCGGCGAAGGCCGCGGTCTCGGAGGCGGTCTTGTTCATCTTCCAGTTGCCTGCAATGATGGTCTTGCGATACTTTCTGTTCATGTTCTTACCTCTTCCCTTTTTGATCTGGTCTTCGTTCTCTCTCTCACTTGTCCAGCAGGCACGCCACGCCGGGCAGCACCTTGCCCTCCAAAAACTCCAGGGAGGCCCCGCCGCCCGTGGAGATGTGGGTCATCTTCGCGGCATAGCCCAATTGCTCCACCGCAGCGGCGCTGTCGCCGCCGCCGACGATGGTCACCGCCCCGGACTCGGCCAGGGCCTTGGCCACGGCACGGGTGCCGCCTGCAAACTTGTCGAACTCAAACACGCCCATGGGGCCGTTCCAGACCACGGTGCCGGCGTCCTTGACGGCGGCGGAGAAGATCTCGACGGTCCGGGGGCCGATGTCCATGCCCATAAGGCCCTCGGGGATGTCCCCGTCGGCGGGAATGGCGTTGGCATCGGCGGAGAAATCGCTGGCGCAGAGGTGGTCCACCGGCAGGAGCAGGGTCACGCCCTTCTCCGCGGCCTTGACCAGCATGTCGTTGGCATAATCCAGACGGTCGGCCTCCAGCAGGCTCTTGCCGATGGTATGGCCCTGGGCCTTGAGGAACGTGTAGGCCATACCGCCGCCGATGATGATGGTGTTGGCCTTCTCCAGCAGGTTGTTGATGACGGCGATCTTGTCGGAGACCTTGGCGCCGCCCAGCACCGCCACGAAGGGACGCTTGGGGTCGTCCAGGGCCTTGCCCATGATCTCCAGCTCCTTCTGGATCAGCAGGCCGCTGACGGCGGGCAGATAGGCTGCCACACCGGCGGTGGAGGCGTGGGCGCGGTGAACGGTACCGAAGGCGTCAGACACATAGACGCCGTCCGCGCCGGCCAGATCCGCCAGAGCCTTGGCAAACTCGGGATCGTTCTTCTCCTCCCGCTTGTCGAAGCGGAGGTTCTCAAGCAACAGAAGCTGTCCGGGCTGCAGGGCGGCGGCCTTGGCCTGGGCGTCGGGTCCGATGGTGTCGGCGGCGAAAATCACGTCCATGCCGAGCAGCTCGCTCAGGCGGTCCGCCACGATCTTCAGACTCAGGTTGGGCTTGACCTCTCCCTTGGGCTTGCCCAGGTGGGAGCATGCGATCACGGCGGCGCCGCTTTTCAGAAGCTGCTGGATGGTGGGCAGCGCGGCCCGGATGCGCTTGTCATCGGTGATGGCGCCGGTGGCCTTGTCCTGGGGCACGTTGAAATCGCAGCGCAGCAGGACCTTCTTGCCCTTTACCTCTACGTCGTTGATCGTCTTTTTGCTGTAATTCATGGTCATCTCCTCCTCAGTATTTCTTTTAATAGTTTCTTCCCGCTCCGGGGAAAGGCTGGAATGATTGCAAAAACCGGGTCTTCATGCCATGCTGCCCTCTGGGAAACGCTGAATAAAGCAACGTGTGCGGGGATTTATTCAGCGCTTCCCTTAGAAAGCAGACCGGGAAAGCCCTGCTGCCGCAGCGCCTCGTAGCAGAGGATCGCCACGGAGTTGGCGAGATTCAGGGAACGGACAGGACCGAGCATGGGGATGCGGATGCACCTGTCCCTGTATTTTTCCCGGAGGTACTCCGGGAGGCCGGCGGTCTCCTTGCCAAACATCAAGGTCACATCCTGCGTGCGAAAATCGGCGGAGGCATAACCCCTGGGCGCTTTCGTGGTTGCCAGCCAGAGATTTCCGTCCCCGTGGACAGCAAAAAATTCCTCCGTACTGTCGTAAACGGAGAGATCCAGGTACTGCCAATAGTCCAACCCGGCCCGCCGCACCGCCTTTTCGCTGATGTCAAACCCCAGCGGGCGGATCAGGTGCAGCTTTGCGCCGGTGCAGGCGCAGGTGCGTGCGATATTTCCGGTGTTCATAGGGATTTCCGGCTCATGCAGAACAATGTGGATCATGGGTCCTCCCCCATCTCTCCCGTTGTTTCCCAATCGTCCGAATTATACACCGTTTGTCCTCTGAAATCAAGGGAAAGCTTGCGTTTTTCCGCGCTTTTTTCGGAATATCCCGTTTTTTTCGGAAGGCGCAGTTTTTGTTGCAAAACGGGCCTCCACGGCTTATACTGTTGACCGTGCTGCAAAGCGGCAGGGCGCGGAAAGGCGGAAAAACGGTCGGGGAGGAAATGGCGCGATGGAAAACGGTTGCGCAATATCAAACGGGAATCCGTGTATGCTCTGTCCCAGGGGCTGCGGTGTGCGCCGGGGGGCCGGACAGGTCGGCCGCTGCGGCGCGCCGGCGCGTTTTCTGGTCTGCCGTGCCGCGCCCCACTACGGGGAGGAGCCCTGCATCAGCGGCGTTCGGGGCAGCGGCGCGGTATTCTTTGGCGGATGCGCCCTGGGCTGCGTGTTCTGCCAGAACCATGAGATCAGCCGCGGCGGCCGGGGACGGGAGCTGACCGTACCCGAGCTGCGGGAGCTGCTGCTGCGGCTGCGGGACCGGGGAGTACACAACATCAATTTGGTGACGCCCAGCCATTACAGCGCCCTGCTGGCGGAGGCGCTGAGCAGATTGGAGCTGGGCATCCCGGTGGTGTGGAACAGCTCCGGCTACGAGCGCGTGGAACAGCTCCGGCAGTTGGAGGGGCTGGTGCAGGTCTATATGCCGGACTACAAATTTGCTTTCTCCGACCTTGCCGCGCGTTACTGCGGCGCGCCGGACTACCCGGAGATCGCGCTGGATGCCATCCGGGAGATGTACCGCCAGACCGGACCGTTCCTGACCGACTGCGAGGGCATTTTGCGGCAGGGCGTGCTGATCCGGCACCTGGTGCTGCCCGGCGCACCTGAAAACACCCTGCGGGTGATCGACGCCATCGAGGACCACCTGCCGGCGAAGCATATCCTGTTCTCCCTGATGGGCCAATACACCCCCATGCCGGGATTGGAACGATTCCCCGAGCTGCAGCGGGGCGTCACGGAGGAGGAATACGGGCGCTGCCGCTCCTATCTGGAGTTCTCCTCCATCGCCCACGGCTACGTCCAGGAGCTTTCCAGCGCCGGGGAGGACATGATCCCGGAGTGGAACATGGCGTAAACAGGCCAAATCCCCCCGCCGGAGGCGGGGGGACCGTGATACATTATAATACTTGTTAAAACTTTCCGCTGCTGTGGGAGAAGCCGCCGCTGTTGACGCTGGTGCCCCCTCCCCCGCCGCCGCCGCGGCTCTCGCTCTCGATCTTCACCCGGGTCGTAGTGACGTGGGAGAAGCGGTCTGCGTGGTCGTAGATTCTCAGGCTGCCGGGGACGGCATATTCCAGGGCCTGGGATGCCGCCTTGACGCTTTTCAGCTTGGCAGCCTGGATAGAGCACACGATCAGGGCAACCAGGCAGGGCAGAACCACGATCAGTCCGACGCTCCACCCAAAGCCCAGCTCCTCGCCCAGGTGCCGGTCCTGAATATCCACAGGGTTGTTGTTTTCCGCCCGCTGCAACAGCTCGTCACAGGAGGCGATGTACGCCTCGATGCCGCCGGCCCAGTCGTCACGTTCGAAATCAGAGCGGAACGCCTTTGCCACCACGGTCTTGCCATAGTCCGTAAAGGCGTAGTTGCCGTAGCCGTAGGCGCAAAGATCGTAGTCCCTGGTGATCATGCTCAGGAAGAGCAGGATACCGCTGTCCTCCGCGTCCATACCCAGGCCGAGCTCCTTGTAGGCGTTTTCCGCCGCTTGCTCCACGGAATAGCCATACATGCTGTAATTTGGCACCATGACCACATACACGCCGCAGTCGTACTTCTTCGAGACCTCCTTTGCCTTTGCGTTCAGGTCAGGGATGTCAAGGGGGGAGAGGTTGGCGGAGTAGTCCTGGATAAAATTCTCCTTTTCCGACGCCATCGCCGGGGCGGCGAGACAAATCAGCAGCAGCACAGCCGCCGCCAGGGAAAGCAGCCGTTCGACGGTTTTCATCTCCACCCCTCCCCTCAGAGAATCACGTAGAGCAGCAGGGCCATGACGGCGGCCAGCGGCGCGGCGATCGCCCCGAACATGGCCCACCAGCGGCCCCTGTCCAGGTACAGGTCCCCCACCAGCTTGCCGGTCTGCCCGTTCATGGCAAAGAGAAAGTTCTTGTCCTTCCACTGGGTACTCAGCAGCCACACGGGCATCAGAGCGTAATGTACCTTGCCCCGGCTCAGATTGACGTGCTGCTCCCTGGGGATCACGAACTCGTAGCCCTCCACGGTGCTTTGCAGGGCGGAAATCGCGCTGTTTTCGCAGCGCTCATCCGCCCGTTCGGCGCTCTCGGCAGCGGAGACGTCGTATTTGTTGGCCAGAAAACCCGGCAGATAGGCGGTGGAAAAGGGCTTCAGCTCCGAGTAGTCGTAGGGCTCGATGGAGTCCATATGGTCGTCGGGCATGGAGGAGGAGGCATCCACCGGCACCTTCCGAAACGCGATGGTTCCGGCCCGGCGCACATCGTAGTGCTCCGTGGTGGTGACCTCATACTTCCCCTCCCGGCGGGTAAAGGAGCGCGTCGCCTCAAAATCCGCGCTGGCGTCCGCGGAGGCGTCAAACAGCCAGAACGGCACATAGACGCCCTTGATCTCCTCGATGTGGTTCTGCTCGGAGAAGCGCTTCGGCAACAGCCACTTGCCGGCGTAGTGTTTTTTCAGCGCCTCCAGCGCCTCCTCCCGGCTCAGCTTGAACGGCAGAATGAAATCCGGCTTCAACAAATCGGAGAGCTGGCCGGGAACAATGGTGGGATTGCCGCAGTAGGGGCAGCTTGTGGCGGCGGTGGTCTCGTCGCAAATCAGCTCCGCGCCGCAGCTCGGGCAGTTGTAGGCGCGCATCCCGTCCGCGGCCGGATTCCAGGAGGTGTTGAGACCCGAGGTATCCCAGCTCTCCCCACTTGCCGTCTGGGCCTGGGCTTGCTGCGCCTGGGCTTTTGCCTCTTCCTTTTGGAACGCGGCGGAGGCCTTCGCCTCCTCCTTTTGCTGCAAGGCTTCGATCTGCGCAACATCAAAGGTGCTGCCGCAGTATTCACATTCCAGCCTGCCGCTGGACCCCACAAAGTGCAGCGGACCGGTACAGGCGGGGCATTTATAGTTGGTAACCATAGAGGCCATAGCGCCTCACTCCTTCCTGTTTCAGTTTCGGCGGAGGATGCCGCCGAGGGTATTTTACCATATTCCCGCGGGAATTGCACCCCTGTTTTTGTAAAAAAACAAGATTTTTCCGCAGGACCGTTCCGCGGCGGAAAAAAGCTTGCCCTTCCCCGTTTTTCTATGGTATACTGCCAAAAATAAAAAAGAGAAAGGGCGGATTTCCCGATGACCAATTCCTATTCTGACCGCTTTGTGGGCGAAGGCCTGACCTATGACGACGTGCTGCTGGTGCCCGGCGAGAGCGACGTGCTGCCCTCTGACGTCTGCCTGGAGACCCGCCTCACCAAAAAGCTGAAGCTGAACATTCCCCTCATGAGCGCCGCCATGGACACCGTCACCGAGTCCCGGATGGCCATCGCCATGGCAAGGGAGGGCGGCATTGGCGTGATCCACAAGAACATGTCCATTGAGGCCCAGGCCGACGAGGTGGACCGGGTGAAGCGCAGCGAGAACGGCGTCATTACCGACCCCTTTTTCCTGCCCCCGGACAGGACCCTGGCGGAGGCGGACGCTCTGATGGCAAAGTTCCGTATTTCCGGCGTGCCCATCGTGGACGAGTCGGGCAAGCTCATCGGCATCATCACCAACCGGGACATGAAGTTCGTCACGGATCTGGAGCAGAAGATCGACGGAGTGATGACCCGGGAGGGCCTGGTCACCGGGCCGGAGGGCACGACCCTGGAGCAGGCAAAGGAGATCCTGCACCGCCACCGCATCGAAAAGCTGCCCATTGTGGACGAGTCGGGCCGTCTGAAGGGCCTGATCACCATCAAGGACATCGAGAAAGCCATGACCTACCCCAACGCCGCAAAGGACAGCAAGGGACGGCTGCTCTGCGCCGCGGCTCTGGGCGTCACGGCGGACGTGCTGGACCGGGCAAAAGCCCTGGCGGACGCCGGAGTGGATGCTTTTGTGCTGGACTCCGCCCACGGCCACAGCCGCAACATCATGCGCGAGGTGGGGGTGATCAAAAATGCATTCCCGGATGTGGAGCTCATCGCAGGGAACGTGGCCACCGCCGAGGGCACCGAGGCGCTGATCCGCGCCGGCGCGGACTGCGTCAAGGTGGGCATCGGCCCCGGCAGCCTCTGCACCACCCGGGTGGTGGCTGGCATCGGCGTGCCCCAGATGACCGCAGTGCTGGACAGCGCAGAAGCCGCGGACAAGTACGGTATCCCCATCATCGCCGACGGCGGCGTAAAATACTCCGGCGACGTGGTCAAAGCCCTGGCCGGGGGCGGCAGCGTCGTCATGCTGGGCTCCCTGCTGGCCGGCTGCGAGGAGAGTCCGGGCGAAAGCGAGATGTACCAGGGCCGTCAGTTCAAGGTCTACCGCGGCATGGGCTCCCTGGCCGCCATGGCAAAGGGAAGCCGTGACCGCTATTTCCAGGAGAACAGCAGAAAGCTGGTCCCCGAGGGTGTGGAGGGCCGGGTCCCCTACCGCGGACCGGTGTCCGACACCGTCTTCCAGATGATCGGCGGTATCCGCTCCGGTATGGGCTACTGCGGCGCGCCGGACATCCCCACCCTGCGGCAAACGGCGAAGTTCGTCCGCATCACTGCCGCCGGGCTCCGGGAGAGCCACCCTCACGACATCTACATTACCAAAGAAGCGCCCAATTACACCAGCAACGCCATGTAACAAAGGCTGAAAAAACGCTTTCAGGCACAAAGGCTTGAAGGCGTTTTCTTTTTTGGCATCATATTCTCATACTTGCAGGTAAAATGCGGTTCAAAAGCTCGGAATCAAGGAAGCGCCGGCGGAGTTTCACGGTCCGTTGCCGCTCCGGCGCGGTGCCGGTAGCAGGCGAACATATATTGCTGATAGACCCCGTTGTAGGGGCTGTAGCGTTCCGACGGATACCCCGCCGGGTACTCGTTCTCCAGAATACGGCGGACCCAGGTGTCCACCGGAAAAGCGTTCAGGTGGTGCAGCCCGTAGAGGGCGATGCAGCTTGCGACCTTTGGCCCCACGCCGTAGAGCGCGGTCAACGCCGCCATGCTATCCTCCTCTCCGGCGTCGGGAAGCTCGTCCAGCCGGAGCGCGCCGCTGGCCGCCGCCTCCGCTGCGGCGCGGACGTACTTTGCCCGGTAGCCCAGGCGGCACCCATCCAGCGCCTCCTCCGACAGCGCCAGGATCGCCTCGGGAGACGGAAAGATCCAAAACTCCCTCCCCCGCCCGTCGGTCCGCCGCTCCCCCGCCGCCCGGCAGAGCAGTTCAACCGAACGGCGGATCGCCGGGATATTCCGGTTCTGTGAAATGATGAAACTGACTGTCACCTCCCAAGGGTCCTGCCGGAGAATGCGGATGCCTTTTTCCGCCCGTGCCGCACCGGCAAGAAAGGGGTCCTCCACGCCAATCCGCTCCCGGATGGAGCGATAGTCCGCGTCCAGATCAAAATAGGACCGCCAAAACTCCCCGAAAAGCGTCTCGGAGCAGTCCAGCGCAAATTCCCCCGCCCCAAGCGGGGCGATGTACAGACAGTGCTCGCCCACGGGGATGCGGTAGCCCCCCTCCCCCGTCCGCTCCCAGCGGAAACACTGGCCGCTCTCCGCAATGCGTTCCAGGGAAAAATCATCTTCCGTACGCAGGATCATTGCCGCGCCGCCCCGGCAAGTCCGGTTTCGTATATGTATCGCATATCGCGCTCCCTTTCCAGCCGAAAAGGCTGTCCCTCCGCCTGCGGCGGGGGACAGCCGGTGAATCATTCGGTTTTGCCGCAGGATCTTCCGGTATCAGCCGAACGGATTGGCGCCAAAGAAGAAATCGTACGGGTCGCTGTAATAGCCGTTTCCGGAGCCGGAACCGTACTGGCCGTTCTGACCGCCCTGCTGGGGATTTTGCTGTCCCTGACCGGCCTGCTCCTGGGTGGCGGCAGTGGCCTCGGGAGTCTCCTCGTCAAAGGTGATGGTCAGATCCAGGTACTGGCCGGAGCGGTACACCCGCACCGTGGCGGTGTCGCCGGCGGAATAGGCTTTCTTGGCGGCGCCAAGCTCGGTGTGGGAGCGGACCTCGGTGTCTCCCAGCGCAACGATGATGTCGCTCTCCTTGATCCCGGCTTTTTCCGCGCTGCTGCCGGAGGTGACGCTGGTGACGATCGCGCCCTCCACCAGACCGTAATACTGGGCGGCGGAAGCGGTGACCGTGTCCACGGTGATGCCCATGTACGCCTTGCCATGGACATAGCCGTCGGCGATCAGGTCATTGGCCAGGGAGATGGCGGTGTTGATGGGGATGGCAAAGCCCAGGCCCTCCACGCCGGTGGAGGAATACTTGGCGGTGGCGATGCCCACCACCTCGCCTTTGGCATTGTACACCGGGCCGCCGGAGTTGCCGCTGTTGATGGCGGCGCTGATCTGGAACATGGAGATGGTATTGCTCTTGCCGTTTTCGGAGGTGGTGATCTCCCGGCCCGTGGCGGAGACCATGCCGTCGGTCATGGAGAACTCCAGCTCGCCCAGGGGGTTGCCCACAGCGTACACCGGCTCACCCACCAGCAGCGCGTCGCTGTCTCCGATGGTCACAGGACTGAGTCCCTGGGCGTCGATCTTGAGCACCGCCACGTCGTTGTCCGCGTAGTAGCCCACCACTGTGGCGGCGTACTTGGAGCCGTCGTACAGCAGAACCTCGATCTCATAGCCGCCCTTTACCGCGTCCTCAATGACGTGGTGGTTGGTGAGGATGTAGCCGTCCTCGCTGATGATGAAGCCGGAACCCTTAACCGCGCCAGTACTGGTCATGCCCCACACGTTGGTGTAGGTGATCTCCGTGGTGATTGCCACGGTCTGCTTAGTGGCGAGATTGTAGTAGATGTCCGTGGCGCTCATCTCCTGGCCTGTCGTCCCAGCCACCGCCGCGGAGACCTTGGGCGTACTCACGGGGGACGCCACGTTGACGGCGCTGCGGGTCTCCGCAGTCTGTACCACAGGCGCGCTCTCCGCAGCTCCAGCCGTCAGCTTCGGCACCAGGATGCCCGCAGCGGTCCCGCCGATGACGGCGCAGACCAGGCACGCGGCCACGATCCCCACGACCTTTCCTGCCCTGTGATTCTTTTTCTTCGGCTCCCGCGCCGCACCGCAGGCATAGGTCCTTGGCATCTCCGCCGCCTGGGAGGAGGGAATGTAGCCTGCGTCGGACCAAGAACAGTTCTCCGGACGCACGAAGCGGTACTCCCCGTCCGGGCAACCGGAATTTGCACCGCTTTCCGCGGTCTCAGCAGGATTCGCGCCGCCGTGCTCCGTCTCGGGAGCGCTTCCCCCAAAATCTGCGCTTCGGGAGTTATCCGCGCTGTCCTCATCGATGGGGTCAATCTCAAAATGATAATGATCGTTCATCCTTGTTGCCTCCGTTTGATTTACTGGCGTTATCTTAATCCGCAGTTATGACAAAAGAATGAACAAAAACGGGATACTTTTTGAACTTTTGCTGAAACCAGTCTGAAAAAAACCGCGTCGGCCTCCGCAGAAGATCTGCGGTTTTTCTGAAAACTCTGTCGCAAAACAGAATATGAATACTTGCGGGCATCGCCGGAGCATGGTATAATGTAGATACGGCAAAGGCGATTTTCGAGTATTCGCCCCGTATCCTATCATCAAAGGAGGTATTCCTATGAAAAAACGCATCTGCACCCTGCTTCTTGCTGCGGTATTCGCACTCGCGGCCGTCCCGGCGCTTTGTGTCCGGGCCGCGAATGTCAACGACTATCCCAACATCCTTTTTTCCAACTTCAACACCGATACAGTGAAAAACGAACCGGAATACTATCCTGATTTCACGGTAGGTGACCAGGACGTGCTGGTTCAGGCCATCTCCACCTACCACTGGAACAACGGCAGCGGCAAAGCTCCGGGAACCGTCAGCATCTACGACTGGGACGACAATCTCATCGGCGCATGGAAAGCTACGGGCAGGAGCGCCTCCGGAGCCAACAATGTTTACTGGGACGTGTTTCCCAACACGCAGTTGAAAGCAGGCACACGGTACTACATCGTGGATTCCGACCCGGATACCTGGAGCTATAATTCCAAATCGGACAACACCGGCTTTGCCGAGGTCCGGGGCGTCACCGCCGCCTCCGGCTCCCAACCCGCCGGCGATCCCTCCGCCATCAGTGTGGTGGTACACGGCAAAACAGTACAGTGGACGGATGCCGCTCCGTTCATCGACGAAAACAGCCGCACCATGGTCCCGCTGCGGGCCGTGGCGGAAGCAATGGACCTGACGGTCTCCTGGGACGGCAACACACGCGAGGCCACATTCAGCGACGGCTATATCCCCTCCCTCAGCTTCCGGATCGGCAGCAGCACCGCCAGGACCTCGCAGGGCAGTACGATTTCCATGGATACTGCCCCCGTTATCCTGAATGACCGTACCTACGCCCCCATCCGCTATCTCGCGCAGTACTACGGGTACCAGGTGACATGGGACGGCAACACCAAAACGGTGTACCTGGACTGAGGTAATAAATTATTTACAATTCAGGGGTTTCTTTCCGCAGCATTTGTGATATAATATCTTAGTCTATGAGGATCCGATCAGGAAAGGGGGAACGCCGGAATGCCAAAGGCGCTGGGAATCAAGCAGATTGCCTCAAACAGAAAGGCGTTTCACGATTACTTTGTGCTGGACCGCTTTGAGGCCGGCATTGAGCTGTGCGGCACGGAGGTCAAAAGCATCCGCGGCGGCGCGCTGAATTTGAAAGACTCCTACTGCATGATCCGGGACGGGGAGATTTTCGTCCGGGGGATGCACATCAGTCCCTACGAAAAAGGCAACATCTTCAACCGAGACCCGGTTCGGGTGCGCCGCCTGTTGATGCATAAAAAGGAAATCCGCAAGCTGAACGCCCGGGTCATGCAAGAGGGCATTGCCCTTGTTCCCCTGTCTGTATATTTTAAGGACAGCCGGGTAAAGCTGGAGTTGGGCGTCTGCAAGGGAAAAAAACTCTACGACAAACGGGAATCCGACGCGAAACGGTCTGCGGAACGGGATATGGACCGCGTGATGAAAAACCGTTGAGCGTCTTTGGGATGCCTATGCGTATCCGCATTTCTGCGGAAACAGCATGGAACAACATACGGCCGGGGCTTTCATGCTGCGCTCCGGCAGAAGGAGAGCGACAGTATTATGAATCCTATCGTCACGATCGAAATGGAAAACGGCGGCGTCATCAAGGCGGAGCTCTACCCCGAGATCGCTCCCAACACCGTAAACAACTTTATCTCCCTGATCCGCAAGGGCTTTTATGACGGGGTCATTTTCCACCGGGTGATCCCCGGCTTCATGATTCAGGGCGGTGACCCCAACGGCGACGGAACTGGCGGCCCCGGCTACTCCATCAAGGGGGAGTTCACCGGCAATGGCTTTAAGAATGACCTGAAGCACAGCCGCGGCGTGCTGTCCATGGCCAGAACCATGCGTCCCAACTCGGCTGGCAGCCAGTTCTTCATCATGCATGAAAAGGCCCCTCACTTGGATCAGCAGTACGCCTCGTTTGGCAAAGTTACCGAAGGCATGGACGTGGTGGACGCAATTGCCGGAACCCGGTGTGACTTCAACGACCGTCCTCTGGAGCCCCAAGTCATGAAGACCGTCACAGTGGATACGTTCGGCGTGGAGTATCCGGAGCCGGAAACGATCTGAAGCCGGTCCCAAACGGGTATCCTGTTTTCCACAGTTTTTCGGTTCTCCCGGCGCGAAAGCGTGTTCCGCGCCGGGAACCTCCCCGACACTGACACTGAAAGGTTTTCTCATTGTTTCATATGGGGATGCAACGGTTTCGACGGGGGTGTGGAGGCTTGAATAGCGGGTGGATGCGCCTGCCATCCTTAAAACGGGCAATTATAAATTAAAGAACAACAATAGACCTGTTCTTGCCGCTGCTTGATTAGCGGCCGTCCTGCCGGAGAGGACCACGGCTCCGGTTCGGGCGTCGATCAGTGGTACTCGTGCGTGCGGTAAGCTTTGCCCGCACCATGCATCATGAAGCTACCAAACCGGCCAGTGTGACAGCTCACGGACCGGCAAGGGAATGTAAATAACTGTCTGCACCCGGAGAAGTTCTTTCCAAAGCGCTTTCGGACGGGGGTTCAACTCCCCCCATCTCCACCATAACGCGCGCATACGAACTCGTTATATACGGGAACGTGTTTGCGCTCATAACGAAAATGCCGGGACGGTGAAAACCGCCCCGGTGTTTTTGTTCCGTGTAGCTCTGTCTGACTTCTCGCGCGCCCACAAGGGGCGCGGATTATCAGGTTTTAGATATGATACAGCCGAAGGGCGCGAGGCCATAAGTGTTGCTGGCGCTGTTGTAATTGGCGCTGCCGTTGGAGTTGACATAGCAGAAGTAATAGCTGGTGTTGGAATAAGGGGAACTCGTCCAATACCAATGACTGCCGCCGCCCTTGCGGTCAGCCCGGACACGGTTATGCACGTCCTTGTACCAGTCCATTTGCTGATAAAGGCCCTCGTCACCGTAGCACTCGTCGGGCGGGAACATCTCGGAGGCGGCGGGGACGAACAGCTTGCAGCGTTCCGTGTACCGCTCACCGTTGCTATTCAGATGCACCCGATCCACTTCAACGATACGCTTTTTCAGCGCGTCGGGCAGCAGGTCATAGACCTTGCAGAGATACGCGGACAGCTCCCGCGCGGACGTATTGATACCCAAGCAGTCCCGGCTTTCCAGCCTCACCGTCTCGTCGTCCTGATCCGTGACGACAAGATCAACCTCCGTCCCGTCCAGCAGCCGGGTAGAAATCGTGTCGCCCAGCTCGACGGGAACCGCCCCGGACGCAATATCCGCAAGCAGATTGTCAAGGTCGTCCTTGTCGCTCCGGGTCGTGGTGAACACGCAGGCCGTGGCCTCCACCTGCCCGTCATCCTCGGCTTGCAGCTCAGGGATGAAGTCGGTCATGTAACGAATGGAAAAGCGGTCATTCGCCCCCACAAGGAACTTGTCGCCCTCCACGCTGTAGACCATTACACGCTTTCCGGTTTCCTTCTCAATCACGCGAAACATAATGATACCTCCTATAATTTTTCTGCGCTTTGCGCAGTTTTTTTATTTCCAATTCGGGATAATGTCGCCCTCTCCAGCCTTTATGTAGGCGTCCAGCACGGCGACGGCCTCCGGCTCATAGATGTACTTTGTCTTGTCCGTCAACAGGTCGCGGAGCTGTGACACGGTATAGTCGGGGTGTTCCTCGTGAACGATCA
>JAFTBW010000107.1 GCA_017455015.1 Oscillospiraceae bacterium
CTTATGGCCGAAAGATTTCGCAAAATGGCAAAATCTTTTTATCCGGAGATTTGTGATCCGTCTATATCACTAACCACTAACCACTAACCACTGACCACTTTTCCGGTTTATCCGGGTTAGGGAAACGCTAATCAAAGAGGACAGGAGGAGAGATATGATGCCGCTTTGCTATGCAGAAGCAGGCCGGCCGCAGATCATCAAAAAAATCGGCGGCAAGCCGGAGATCAAACAGCATTTGGAGGACCTCGGCTTCCATATCGGAGGCGAAATCAGCATTGTAAACGCGCTCGGGGGCAACCTGATCGTCAAGGTCAAGGACAGCCGTGTTGCCGTCAGCAGCGAACTGGCGCAGAAAATCATGGTTTGAGGGAGGAAATGACATTGAAGACGCTCAGAGATGTCAAAATCGGCGAGACAGCCACGGTCGTCCGGCTCCACGGGGAGGGCGCTGTCAAGCGGCGTATCATGGACATGGGGATCACAAAGCGCACGAGAGTTTATGTCCGGAAGGTCGCCCCGCTGGGGGATCCGATCGAGCTGACCGTGCGAAACTACGAGCTGTCCATTCGCAAGGCCGACGCGGAAATGATAGAGGTGGAATGAGCGATCCGGGGAAGCCCGGTATCTTTTTCAGACGTTGGTTAGTTCAAACTAATCGGCTCAAAGGAAGCGCTGATGAAATCAACGCGCGTCTGCGCAGAAAGGAAGTGCGAGGATGAGTATACGCATTGCTCTGGCGGGCAATCCCAACAGCGGAAAGACCACCCTGTTCAATGCCCTGACCGGCTCCAACCAGTTCGTCGGCAACTGGCCCGGCGTCACGGTGGAGAAAAAGGAGGGGCGGCTGAAAAAGCACGACGGCGTCACGGTCACGGATCTGCCGGGCATTTACAGCCTGTCCCCCTATACGCTGGAGGAGGTGGTGGCCCGGAATTACCTGGTCGGCGAGCGGCCCGACGCCATTTTGAACATCGTGGACGGCACCAACCTGGAGCGGAACCTTTACCTGACCACGCAACTGGTGGAGCTGGGCATCCCGGTGGTCGTCGCCATCAACATGATGGACGTGGTTCAGAAGAACGGAGACAAGCTGAACACCGGCGAGCTGGCCCGGCAGTTGGGCTGCACGGTGACGGAGATCTCCGCCCTCAAGGGTACCGGCGTCACGGAGGCGGCGGAGGCGGCCGTCGAGGCGGCCAGGGGAGCGAAGACCGTGCCGCAGCACACCTTTTCCGGCCCCGTGGAGCACGCCCTGGCGCACATTGAGGAGGCCGCTGTCCACGGCCTGCCCGAGGAGCGGCAGCGCTGGTACGCCATTAAGGTGTTCGAGCGGGACGACAAGGTGCTGGAGCAGCTTGACATCGCCCCGGAGACGATGGCGCACATCGAATCCGACATCGCCGCCGCGGAAAAGGAGCTGGACGACGACGCGGAGAGCATCATCACCAACGAACGCTATGTGTATATCGCCCAGGTGATCAAGTCCTGCTACCGCAAGCACAGCGCGGGCAGCCTGAGCGCCTCCGACAGGATCGACAGGGTGGTCACGAACCGTATTCTGGGCCTGCCCATCTTTGCCCTGGTGATGTTCGCGGTGTACTGGATCGCCATGGTCGCCGTAGGCGCGCCCGCCACGGACTGGGCCAACGACGGACTGTTCGGCGACGGCTTCTTCCTCTTTGGAAACGGACGCGCCGCCTATGAGGAGGCCGTGGAAAGCTATGGCGACACCGACGCCATCATAGAGGCATTTGCCGACAAGTACGGAGTCGAGAAAGACGGGGAGGACCGTGCCGCCTCCGTGGCCGCTCTGCTGGCCGCGGTGCCGGAGGACGGCGCGGCGGATTACATCGTCCAGGATGAGGAGACCCTGAAGACGGAGACGCGCTCCGCCCGGCGGGCAGATCTGGAGGAGGCCGCCGCGAAGTACCTCGAAGGAGAGCCCGACCCCGCGGACGGCTACGGGATCTGGGTGCCCGGCATTCCGGTGCTGGTGGAGCGGGGACTGGACGCCATCCGCGCCGCGGACTGGCTGAAGGGACTGATTCTGGACGGCATCGTGGCCGGCGTCGGCGCGGTGCTGGGCTTTGTACCCCAGATGCTGGTGCTGTTTTTCCTGCTGGCGTTTTTGGAGGCCTGCGGCTATATGGCGCGCATCGCCTTTGTGCTGGACCGGGTTTTCCGCCGGTTCGGGCTGTCCGGCAAGTCTTTCATCCCGATGCTCATCGGCGTCGGCTGCGGCGTGCCCGGCATCATGGCCTCCAGGACCATTGAAAACGAGCGCGACCGGCGTATGACCATCATGACCACCACCTTTATCCCCTGCGGCGCGAAGGTGCCCTTCATCGGCATGATCGCCGGGGCCATCTTCGGCGGCTCCCCTTGGGTGTCCACCAGCGCGTATTTCATAGGCCTTGCCGCGATCGTCGTCAGCGGCGTCATGCTGAAAAAGACCCGGCGTTTTGCGGGCGAGCCCGCGCCTTTCGTGATGGAGCTGCCCGCATACCACTGGCCCACGCTGCCGAACGTGCTCCGCTCCATGTGGGAGCGCGGCTGGAGCTTCATCAAAAAGGCCGGAACGATCATTCTGCTCTCCACCATCCTGGTGTGGTTCCTGAGCCGCTTCGGCGTGGCGGACGGAGCGTTCCGCATGCTGGAGGAGGAAGAGCTGGAGCTGTCCATCCTGGCCAGGGCCGGCAGTCTCATCGCCTGGATCTTCCTACCCCTGGGCTTCGGCACCTGGCAGGCCGCGGTGGCGTCCATCACCGGCCTCATCGCCAAGGAGAACATCGTGGGCACCATGGGCATCCTCTACGGCGGTACGGAGGCCTACGCCAACCTGGCGGCGTCCTTTACCGGTATCGGGGCCTACGCCTTCCTGGTGTTCAACCTGCTGTGCGCCCCCTGCTTTGCGGCCATCGGCGCCATCCGGCGGGAGATGAACAACGCCGGCTGGACCTGGTTCGCCATTGGCTATCAGTGCGTCTTCGCCTATGCCGTCAGCCTGATGATCTATCAGTTCGGCAGACTGTTTACCGGCCATGGGAGCGCCGTCGGCGTGATCGCCGCGCTGGCTGTCCTGGGCTTCATGATTTACATGCTGTTTTTCAGAAAGTATCGGGAGGCCACACGGCTGACCGGAAAGGTGGGAGCATATGCTGCAGGGAATCGTTGACAATGCGGGAACCGTCGCCGTCTGCCTGCTGCTGGCCGGTCTCGTGGCCCTGATCCTCGTCCGGCTGCGCAGGGACAAAAAACGGGGAAAGTCCTCCTGCGGCTGCAATTGCGGCTGCTGCTCCATGGACGGCTCCTGTCACAAGCAGTCACAGCCATAGTATGGATGGAAAAGGCGCGGAGCATGCTTCTCCGCGCCTTTTCCGGCGGTCAATCAGCGACTTCAAATCGTGCCGCCTGAGCGGTTGAGATTGCCGTACCCACGGAAAAGCACCGCACCCATTCCCTCCCCCATCAGGGGGAGGGGGGACCGCCGCCCGTCTCCCGCAAGGGCGGTGGTGGGTGAGGCCATCTACCGCCGCAGTACCGGGTACGCGGTCGAAAATGCCCCACATCTACTATCTGCTTAAGGAAACGCTGATGAAATCCGAATAGCAGGAAAAAGCGCAATCCCCTCATTGAGGAATTTGCTCTGGTTGGGAATAAATCAGCGCTTCCTTAAAACCGATTGGAAGATTCTTCCGAAAACATCCAAAGCCTGTATATTTCTTTTTGGCGTTTTCGGAGCTTCTGTGCCTTTGAAGTAAATGCGGAGCGGTTTTTTACTCTTTGAGGTGTCCATGATTATCTGAACCTGGGCGGTAGATGGCCTCACCCACCACCGCCCTTGCGGGAGACGGGCGGCGGTCCCCCCTCCCCCTGATGGGGGATGGAATGGGCGGTGCTTTTCCGTAGGTGCGGCAATCCCAACCGCTCAGGTAGAAATTTTGCTTTGCATTTTTGCCTGAAAGAATGTATACTGCGGGGGAGAAGCCAGGGGGAGGAGTGCAAAATGCCGAACAGGAACAAACGAGCGGGCGGCTCCGAGCAGGAGATTCTCGCAAAGCGGCTCGGAATGTCGCTCAGCGATTTTCAAAGCCTGATGTCTCCCGCCGCGCCCGACACGCCCCATAGGATCGGGCTGCCGCTCGGCGTCTTCCGGCGGATTCTGCTGCGCTCCAACACCGGGCGGACGCAGGACGGCGAAAAGCGGCACTACGCTTATTTTTCCAACACAAAATGCGAGTATTTCCCCTGTCATCCCGGCGCGGACCCGGAGAACTTCAACTGCCTGTTCTGCTATTGCCCCTTTTATGTGCTGGGCTCGGAGTGCGGCGGGAGCTTTTCGTTTCTGCCCAACGGCTTCAAGGATTGCTCCGACTGCCTGTATCCGCATTTGAAAGAGAACTACGACGCCATCACCTGCCGTTATGCCGAGATCGTGGCAAAAATGGCGGAGGACTGAAAACCGCGGAAAAACACGCCCCCGGGCAACAGCCCGGGGGCGCGGCGCATTGTGCGGTTTTCGGCCGCATCAGGTGATGGCGCGGTAGAAAATGGCGGCCATCTCCGCTCTGGTCAGATAGGCCCGGGGGTTCAGCCGGTTCTGGTCGTCGCCGGTGAAAACCCCCAGCTTGACCAGGGAGGCCATGGGCGTCACCGCATAAGCTGCGATCTGGTCCCGGTCTGAAAAGCGGGCCAGGTCGGCGCTCGTGCCGTCGGGCGGAGCGGTGAGATTGTTTTTCTGCATGGTGCGGTAGAGCAGCGTGGCGGCCTCCTGCCGGGTAATGGTGTCGTTGGGGCGGAACCGGCCCCACTCGTCTCCGGCGGCGATGCCCATGCTCTTGGCGGAGGCCACGGCGGCGGCGTAGTAGCTGTTCGGGGACACGTCCGCAAAGGAGCTGAGCCCGGCGTCGGGAAAGCTGAAGGCCCGGGACAGCATCAGCACGTAGTCGCAGCGGCGGGTGGGGCTCCCGGGGGAGTAGGCGGAGGCGGAGGTGCCGGTCAGAATGCCGTAGTTTTGCAGGAAATCCACGGCCTGGGCAGCCCAGCCGTAGGCTGTCATATCCGTGAACACCAGCGACGCGGTCAGCGGCTCCACCTGGACGGTCACCGTGCCTGCGTAGGTGCCGCCGTTGGAGGCGGACAGAATATAGGGGATGTTCACCGTGCCGCGGTAGCCCGCATGGGGCTGGAAGACCACGTCTTCCAGGTTGGAAAAGCTGTAATCCCTGCCGCTGACCACGGGCTCATACCGGGTGGGGGACACATAACCGGCGCACAGCCGCCCCTGGTCGGTGGAGGGGACGGTGAAGCGGACGGTGGTCAGCGTGCCGGTGAGATAGCCCCGGGCGGCGTTGGTGAAGTCCGAGGGCAGCAGCCGGGCGGAGACGCCGCCGGTGAAATAGCGGATCGTGGCGGCGTTGGCGGCGTTGGCGGCGGACGTGCTGCCGGAGGATGCCGTGGATGGCGCGGCGCTGACGCTGATGACGATGTTCCCGCCAAAGCTCTGGTTCCGCTCCGAGCAGCCGGTGTAGGGGATAGTCACCGTACCGGTGAACTGGGGCGCGGCCACAAAGGTCAGGGAACCGATGGTGCGGCCGGTGCCGCTGCGGTAATAGGTGCCGCCGGAAGAGCCGATCACGGCCCCGCTGTAGTACAGGGTTCCCTGGGCGGAGCCGGGCAGGCTCCCCAGGGTGATATAGCTCAGCTCATAGCCCGTGGCGGAGTAGCTGACGCGGGAGAAGTCCGCAGGGCTCAGCGTCAGCTCCCTGCCCGCGACCACGCTGTAGCTCACGTTGTTGGAGGAGCTGTAGGAGGTCGAGGCGCCGGAATAGTAGCTCCTGGGGTTCACCGTGATGCGCACGGTGCCGGAAAAGCTCTCGTTCCTGGTGTTGTAGCCGGTATAGGACGCGGAGAACGTACCCGAGGCGTTCAAGCCGGCGCGGAAATACATGCCGTCTATGGTCAGATTGGAGCCGGAGTAGAAGTAGTTCGTCGAGGAGGCGGCCTGAATGCCGTTGCTCTGGAACAGGGTGCCCAGGCTGCTGTTCGAGGGGACGGAGGAGAAGCGGATGCGGTCGAGCTGCACGCCGGTGGCGTTGTAGCTGGCCCGGCTGAAGTCCGCGCTGCTCAGCCGCAGCTCCTCCCCGGCGTTCACGCTGTAATTGATATCCTGGCTCCCGTAGTAGGTGGTGCCGCCGGAGCCCACGGTGATGCGGATGCTGCCCGCAAAGGTCTGCCCCTCGATGTCCTCGCCGGAGAACGGCAGATTGAACGTGCCGTTGTAGCCGGTGTTTGGGACAAAGTACACCTCGTCGATGACGGGGGTGGAGTAGGGATAGAACCGCGCCAGCTCCTCCACCTCGCTCTCATAGTAGGAGCCGTTGAGATAGATGCCGCCCTCGTCCGAGTAGTAGGTGCCGGTATAGGAGTCATAATAATAGTTCCGGTTGTCGGTGCGCCTGTACATCAGCCTGCCGTAGCGCGTATCGGGCAGCTCAAAGGAGACATAGCGCAGGTCCCGGGTGGTGATCTGCCAGCAGTAGCGGATAAAGCCGTCCCGCTCCATGCGGACGTAGCCGTTCCGGCCGATGGTGTAAACCAGCGAGGAGGAAGCGGAGTAGCGGTTGCTGACCGTGACCACGATGAAGCCGGTGAAGCGCCTCAGACCCACGGAATAGCCCGTATAGCGCACGGTGCAGGTGCCGGAGAAGCCGCTTTTCGGCACCAGGGAGAGGTTGTCCAGACGGGGATAATCCCCCGTTATGCCGTAGAATTCCACAGACGCCCGCTCCTCGGTGCCGGTCGTGCCTTTGGAGGTCAGGTTCTCCGCCTTCCATTTCTCTATATTGTTGTTGTAGTATTCCTCAAACCCGTAAACCTCCGTGCCGGGGCTTGCCTCGGAGATCCAGCCCTCGTACAAGGCGGCCTGCTGGGTGCTGACCGTCAGGTCCGTGAGGTAGAACAGCTCCTGCTGGGTGGCGGTGTAGCAGATCTCCTCCAGACGGCTGATCAGGGTGGAAAAGTCCAGGGCGGCCTCGTTCAGCGTCACGCGGACGGTGGTCTTCTCGTCCATCCGCACCGTGACGGTGCAGGAGGCGGCGTAACCGGTCAGGCTGATGGTGGAGTAGGTGATGACGGCGGTGCCCTCCCGGTTGGCGGTGATCTCGCCGGTGGAGGCGCCCACCGACGCCACGGCGGCGTCGGAGCTGGTCCAGTGCCAGTTGCTCCCCAGCACCGCGGCGGCCGCGCCGTAGACCTGCGGCTCCAGGATCGCCTGCTGGCCGATGTTCATCGTGAGCCGGCTCTGCTCCAGGGTCACGCCGGAGACGCGCACCACCGCCGCCGCGGAGACGATGCCGTCCACGGTGCAGGTGATGTTGGCTTCGCCGGGGGAGACGCCTGTGACGGCGCAGATGCGTTTGTCGCTGCCGCTGGCGGCGACGGCCGCCACGAAGGGATTGTCGCTTCTCCAGACCACGTCGGTGACCGGCGCTCCGGCGGGGGTCACGACGGCCGCCAGCTCCGCGGCGTCGCCCCGCTCCACAGTTACATCCGCAAGGGTCAGCGAGACGGCGGTCACGGCGGTTTTCGTCTCCCCCGGATCGTCCGTCTCTCCCGTATCGCCGGAGGCTTCGGTGACCGTGACGGTGCATTTGGCGGTGTAGGACTTTGTCCTGTCGAAGGACGGGGCGGTGACCGTGACGGTGGCGGTCCCGGGGCTGACGGCGGTGATGATTCCGGGCATTTCCGCCGTCGCCACGGCGGGAGTGTCGGAGGCCACCGTATATTCTTTCCAATCCGCGTTGCCGAAGCCTTGCGGCAGGAACCGTCCTGTGCTGCCCGCGGGCAGCGTCATCGCCTGAATGAAACCACCGGTGCTCCAGTCTTCATCGGCTTCCTGCAGCAGGATGCCGGACACACGCACCACAGCGCTGGCGTTTTCCCAGCCCGAGTTGCGTTTGACAGTGCAGGTGATCTCGTCCTCGCCGGGGGTCGAGCCGGTCACGGTCACCCGGAGCGGATCGGACTGGGACGAGCGCAGCTCCAACTCCATGCCCCAGCCACTTGTAATATCCCAGCTCACGTCGGAATACTCCACATCCTTGGGCAGACCAGACGCGGTCAGGGTGACGCTCTCCCCCGGCTCCAGGGTCGTTTCCTCGGGAGCGACGGAGAGCGCGCCCTCCTCCGCCGCCCCGTGCGCGGCGGCGGGGAGCAGCACAGCCAGAAGACCGAGGCAGAGCAGCCAGTTCCAAATCTTTTTCATCATTGCCTCCTGTCCTCCTTAGAGCCTGTTTAAAATCTCTTCGCGCACGTCTTTCCGGCGGATTTTCCGCCTGAGAGCGTTGCTCAACCTTGAAATCCATAAAGGATTCCTGCGGTTTCGCGCCTCCACAGGCAAAAAATCCGCTCGGAAATCCGTAC
>JAFTBW010000108.1 GCA_017455015.1 Oscillospiraceae bacterium
GGGGACGGTTATTCGTGACACAGTCAGGCCTGGGGCGGGAGCAGGACCACCAGCATCTGGGTGACCTCGGTGCCGGTGTTGCGGACGGACTTCTTGCAGCCGCCGACGCAGTGGAAGGAGTCGCCGGCTTTCAGAACGGTCTCGCAGTCCTCGGTCTTGAGGGTCATCTCTCCGGTGAGGATGTAGTAGATGGACTCCATGGGGTTGGAGGTAAACTCGGTGCTGCCGCCGGGCACAAAATAGGTGATGCCCATGATGACCTTCGCGCCTTCGACATCGTTGGCGCCGCCGCCCTCCTTGTCGAACAGACGGGTGGGGACGCACTCGTAGTGGCCGGCCGCCTCGTAAGCGTAAATGGTGCTGCCCTCTCTGCCGCGGGCTCTCTGAATTCTGTAGTTGGCCATGTGATACTCCTCCTGTACATTCATTCTTCTGAATCGGGCCCGCCCAAGGGGGCCTGGATTGTGTATATTGTACGACAAAGCCCCCGGCTTGTCAATGCCTGCGGGGAAAAAAGGAATAGGATCCCCTTATCCGTCAGCCGCCTTGCGGGGGATCGGCGTCCGCCGCCTTCCCCTGAGGGGGAAGGCTACTTGTGGTACAGCTTCTTCATCTGGTAGCGCGGCTCGCAGGTGACGAGAACGCCCAGGTGGGCGAACAGGCTCTCGTCCACGCGGGAGAGGATCACGGAGGAATGGGCCTCGCTGCCCCGGAGCGCGCCAAGCTGCTCCATCGCCAGGTCCGCCATGGGGTTGGTGACGGCGCAGATGGACAGCGCCATCAGCGTCTCGTCCGTGTGCAGGCGGGGGTTGTGGCCTCCCATGTGCTCCACCTTCAGCCGCTGGATGGGGGCGATGATGTTGCGGGAGATGAGCAGCGTCTTCTTGTCGATGTCCGCCAGGGCTTTGAGCGCGTTCAGCAGGCAGGCGGAGGCCGCGCCCAGCAGGCTGGCGGTCTTGCCGGTGATGATCCTGCCGTCCGGGAGCTGGATTGCCATCGCCGGGCCGCCGGTCTCCTCCGCCCGGTCCAGGGCGGCCTTGACCACGGGGCGCTCGTCGGTGGTGATCCCGGCGTTGCGCATGATCAGTTCGATCTTGCGCAGCTCCTCCGGATCGCCCATGCCCCGCCGGACCGCGCAGGCGGCGCCGTACCAGCGCCGGATGATCTCCTGCCTGCTGGCCCTCCGGCAGACCTCGTCGTCCGTGATGCAGAAGCCCGCCATGTTCACGCCCATGTCCGTGGGACTTTTGTAGGGGCTCTTGCCCCGGATGCGCTCCAGCATGGCGTTGAGCACCGGGAAGATCTCCACGTCCCGGTTGTAGTTCACCGTGGTCTCGTTGTAGGCCTCCAGATGCCAGGGGTCGATCATGTTCACATCGTTCAGATCAGCCGTGGCCGCCTCATAGGCCAGGTTGACCGGGTGCTTGAGCGGCAGGTTCCAGATCGGGAAGGTCTCGAACTTGGCGTAACCGGCGCTGATTCCCCGCTTGTGCTCGTGGTAGAGCTGGCTTAAGCAGGTGGCCATTTTGCCGCTGCCGGGGCCGGGGGCCGTCACCACGATGAGGCTGCGGCTGGTCTCCACATAGTCGTTTTTCCCGAAGCCCTCGTCGGAGACGATAAGCGCAAGATCGGAGGGGTAATCCGGGATCACATAGTGCCGGTAGGTCCGCACGCCCAGGCTCTCCAGCCGCTTCTGGAACAGCTCCGCCGTGTGCTGGCTGCGGTAGTGGGTGATGACCACGCTGCCCACGTACAGGCCGATCTCCCGGAACGCGTCGATGAGCCGCAGCACGTCGTCGTCGTAGGTGATGCCCAGGTCGCCCCGCCGCTTGCTCCGCTCGATGTCGTCGGCGGAGATCACCAGCACGATTTCCGCCTCGTCCTTCATCTCCAGCAGCATCCGCACCTTGCTGTCCGGCTGGAAGCCCGGCAGCACCCGGGCGGCGTGGTAGTCGTCGAAGAGCTTGCCCCCGAATTCCAGGTACAGCTTGCCGCCGAACTGTTCGATGCGCTTGCGGATGTTCTCCGACTGGAGCTTCAGATACTGATTGTTGTCAAAGCCGATAGATCCCATGGTTCTCCTTCTCTCTCTGTCTGCCGCTGCCTGTCCGCGGCCGTCGCCGGGCAGGGTGGACGCGCTATGCGCAGATGCAAAAATACCATATTATTGTATAACGAATCGGTCCGGGGTGCAATAGCTTTTTCCGATTTCCGGAAAATAAGTTCACGCAGCGGCGCCCTTTTTTCCGCTTTCGGCGGATTCCTCTTTATTTATTCACATCTTTGTGGTAAGATAATCATGTCATATTATCATCTGAGCAAGAGGTAACGCAAAACATGGGACTTTTGGATAAGATTTTCGGTACCTATTCCGAGCGCGAGCTGAAAAAGCTCCGCCCCGTCGTGGACCGGGTCCTCGCCCTGGAGGACGAGTACGGTGCGCTGAGCGACGAGCAGCTCAAGGCCAAGACCCCGGAATTCCGGCGGCGGCTGGAGGAGGGAGAGACCCTGGACGACCTGCTGCCGGAGGCCTTTGCCACCGCCCGGGAGGCGGCCTGGCGCGTGCTGGGCATGAAGCCCTTTCCGGTGCAGCTCATCGGCGGGTTGGTGCTCCACCAGGGGCGCATTGACGATATGAAGACCGGCGAGGGCAAGACCCTCGTCGCCGTGCTGCCCTGTTACTTGAACGCCCTGGAGGGAAAGGGCGTCCACGTGGTCACGGTCAACGACTATCTGGCCAAGCGCGACAGCGAGTGGATGGGCAAGGTCCACCGCTTCCTGGGCCTGAACGTGGGTCTGATCGTCCACGGCCTCACCAGTGACCAGCGCCGGGCGGCATACAATGCGGACATCACCTACGGCACCAACAACGAGATGGGCTTCGATTACCTGCGGGAC
>JAFTBW010000109.1 GCA_017455015.1 Oscillospiraceae bacterium
ACCGCGGCCGCGCCGGACGCGGGAGCTGCCGCAGGCGCCGCGGGCGGCGGCTGCGCCAGCCGCAGCCGTCCGGCCAATGCGTCCAGATTGCACTGGTGATAGCTCTGGGGCGTCCCGATGTCGCACCAGTAGCCCTCCATGGGCAGACCCAGGATGGTCTCCCCCTGCTCCAGCAGCAAGGGGAACAGGTCTTTTGCGAAATCAAAGGGACGGTCGGGGGGCACCCGGTCCATCGCGCGGGGGGAGATCACATAGATGCCGGTGCTGACCTGGTCCGATACCACCCGCTCCCAGCTTGGCTTTTCCACAAAGCTCACCACCTGCCCTGTCCGGTTGGTGAGCACGGTACCGTACTGCAGGGGCTGGGCGCTGGTGGCCAGCGCCATGGTGACGGCCGGCGCGCACCGCCGGTGGGCCTCTGTCAGCGCCCGGAGGTCGTAGTCGCAGGCGCAATCCCCGGAGATGACCAGGAAATCCCGTTTTCCGTAAAACTCCCGGCAGGCAAGAACGCAGCCGGCGGTGCCCAGCTCCTCCTGCTCGGTATGGTACTCGATCTGCATCTCCAGCCGCCTGCCGTCGCCAAAGTACTCCCGGATCACCTCCGGGCGGTAGCGCAGCGCCATGCAAACGTGCCGGATGCCGTTTTGCCGCAGCAGGAGAAGGATGTGCTCCAAAACCGGCTTTCCGGCCAGCAGGGCCATGGGCTTCGGCGTGTCACCCGTGACGGATTTCAGGCGGGTCCCCTGCCCTCCGGCCATGATGATCGCTTGCAAGATGATTCACCTCTCAAATCTCTTTCTGTGCTCATTATTATGCGGTTTTTCCCGCCGCAAATGCAAAATCCGAAAATCTTTGAAAATGGTATTTCATTCCGCAGGCAATTATGGTATAATACTATGTATTTATTGTGCTTGCGGCCGTTGCGGCGGGCGGACGCCTGCTTTTCGGACGCAGTCGGGTGGTGATCGATTGAACAACAAGCTCCAAAAGCTGATTGCTCCGGGGACCAGACTTTTTCTGCTGCTCATGGCTCTGTTCGCCGCGGTGACGTACCTTCAGGGCAACACCAGGCTTGCCATAGCCGAGGGAGGCGTCACCCTGGTGCTGGCCGTCTATTCTTTCGCAGACTTTCGGATCCGTCGAAAAAAGATGATGGAATACATCGAAAACGTCACCTACGACGCGGATTCCGCAAAAAACAACACCCTGATGCACTTTCCGCTTCCTATCGTCGTGTTTCGGATGTCGGACCGGAAGATCATCTGGGGAAACCAGATCTTTTTCAGTCTGCTGGGCAAGGACCGGCCTACGGTGGACACCCCTGTGGAGGAGCTGGTGCCGGAATTCCGCGCCAAGTGGCTTACGGAGGGCAAAAGCCACTATCCGGGGCTGGTACCCATCGGCGAGCGGAAATACCAGATCCACGGCAACATCGTCCGCTCCCGGGGAGAGGACGTGGAGGACGCCGGCAGGGAGCTGATGGGGATCACCTACTGGGTGGATGTGACGGACTACGACCGGATCAAGCAGGAGTATGAGAGCACCCGTCCGATCATCATGGTTCTGGTAGTGGACAACTATGAGGAACTGATGAAAAACCTGACGGACCGGGCCAAGTCCGATCTGATGGGACTGGTGGAGGACCGGGTCCGTCAGTGGTGCGAGGGAAAGCAGGGCTATGTCCAGCGATACGACAGGGACCGGTACCTGTTCATCTTTGAGAGCCGCTTCATGCAGGAGATCACGGACGAAAAATTCAGCATCCTGGAGACCGTTCACGAGGTCATAAACCCCTCCGGCATCCGGGCGACGCTGAGCATCGGCGTCGGCAGGGACGGCGCAGGGTACGAGGAGAATTACGCCTTTGCCAATCTCTCTCTGGAGATGGCCCTGAGCCGGGGCGGCGATCAGGCCGTCATCAAAAACCGCTACAATTTTGAGTTCTTCGGCGGAAGAGGCGTGGAGGTGGGCAGCCGCAGCAAGGTCCGCAGCCGGGTCACCGCCACCGCGCTTTCAGAGCTGATCCGAGCCTCCAGCCAGGTGCTGGTCATGGGCCACAAGATGGCGGACCTGGACGCCGTGGGCTCCGCCGCGGGGGTGGTCTGCATCTGCCGCAAGCTGGACGTTCCGGCCAAAATTGTGGTGGACCCGGTGAAGAACACCTCCGCCCGCCTGATCGAGCGGCTCCGGAGCACGCCGGAATACGAGAACGCGTTTCTCACCGCGGACGAGGCCATGGTCCGGGCGGACAGCCGGACCCTGCTGATCGTGGTGGACACCAACCGTCCGGAGCAGGTGGAGAGCCAGAGCCTGCTGGAGAGCTGCATCCGCGTCGCGGTCATCGACCACCACCGCCGGGCCACCAGCTACATTCAGAACGCCGCACTGACGTTCCATGAGCCAAGGGCGTCCTCGGCCAGCGAGCTGGTCAGCGAGCTGCTTCAGGAGCTCGCCGGACCCAGGGACGTTACCATCGCCGAGGCGGAGGCGCTGCTTGCGGGTCTGGTGCTCGACACCAAGAGCTTCACGCTCCGCACCAGTGAGGCCACCTTTGACGCCGCCGCTTTCCTGCGGCGCCTGGGCGCGGACACGCTGAGCGCAAAACGGCTGATGCAGAGCGACATGTCCCACACCGTGGAGCGCTGCGGCATTCTTCAGGGGGCGAGGATCTACCGGGAGGGCGTGGCCCTGGCCGTTTGCGCCACCGCGCAGGATCGGGTGGTGGCAGCTCAGGCGGCGGACGAGCTGCTCAATGTGTCGGAGGTGACCGCCTCTTTCGTGCTGTACGCGACGGCGGAGGGGGGCGTGGCGATCTCCGGCAGGAGCATCGGCCCCATCAACGCGCAGCTTGTGCTGGAAAAGCTGGGCGGCGGCGGAAACCAGTCTGCCGCCGGGGCGCAGGTCCCGGACATCTCCCTGGAGGAGGCGGAACGGCAGCTTTGCGCCTCCATTGACGCATATTTGGACACATGAGAAAAGGAGATACACAAAATGAAAGTGATTTTTACCGCAGACGTGAAAGGACAGGGCAAAAAGGGCGAGATGAAAGAGGTCTCCGACGGTTATGGCAGGAACTATCTGCTGCCCAGAAAGCTGGCTATGGAGGCCACAAAGGACAATCTCAACGCCCTCCGGCTGCAGGAGAAGGCCAGGGCGGCCCAGCTTGCCGCCGAGAAGGCAAAGGCGCAGGAGAACGCCGCAAAGCTGGAAAGCCTGATCGTCAAAATCTCCGCCCGGGCCGGCGCGGGCGGAAAGCTGTTCGGCTCCATCACCTCCAAGGAGATCAGCGACGCGCTGTATGCCCAGCACGGAATCGAGATCGACAGCAAAAAGATCGTCCAGGCCGAACCCATCAAGGGCTACGGCAGCTTTGAGGTCAAGTGCAAATTCGGGTACGAAATCAACGGGACCATCCATCTGCTGGTGGTAGAGGAGAAGTGATCCATGGATGAGCTGCTGGGCGTCCGGGTACCCCAGAGCCCCCAGGCCGAACAGGCCGTGATCGGCGCAATGCTCATTGACCCCGCCTGCGTACCCGAGGTCCTGCGGCAGGTGTCGCCGGAGCATTTTTACAGCAAGGTCAACCGGGACGTCTTCGACGCCATTCTCCGGATGTTCAACTACGGAAAAACCATTGACGCGGTCACCGTGCTGGAGGAAATGGGGGAGCTTGGACTGCTCCAGGAGAATACCGCAGCCTATCTTGCGGAGCTCATGCGCCTCACGCCCACCTCTGCCAACGTAGAGCAGTACGCCAACATCCTCCGGGACAAGGCTCTGCAGCGGGACCTGGGCACAGTGGCGGGGCATATCACCGCGCTGGTGAACGAGGGCGTCGGCACCGCAGAGGAGATGCTGGAGGTAGCCGAGCGGGAGATTTACGGACTGCGCCGCGACCGCACCATCGGCGGGCTGAAGCCGCTGGCGGAGATCATTCAGCGCGTCTATGACGATCTGAATCAAAAATCCACGCAAAAGGGCGCTCTGCCGGGCCTCTCCACGGGTCTGGTGGATCTGGATAACCGTATCCTGGGCATGAATCCCGGCGAGCTGATCCTGGTCGCATCCCGGCCGGGCATGGGCAAGACCTCCATCGCCCTGAACATCGCCCTCAGCGCCGCCAGGACCAGCAACAAGGCCGTCGCGGTCTTCTCTCTGGAGATGAGCCGGGAACAGCTCGTCACCCGGCTGCTGTCCGGAGTGGCGATGGTGGACTCCCAGCGCCTGATGCTGGCAAATATCAGCAACGAAGACTGGAAGCGGATCGCAGACGCCGCCGGCACCCTCAGCGGGGTCCGCATCCTGATTGACGACAACCCCAGCCTTTCCGTGGCGGAGATGAACGCCCAGTGCCGCCGGGTCGGGGACCTGGGTCTGGTGGTGGTGGACTACCTCCAGCTCATGCAGTCCTCCGGCAACCGCAACGGCGGGGGGGATAACCGGCAGGCAATCGTGGCGGACATCTCCCGGATGATGAAGATCATGGCCAAGGAATTGGAAGTGCCTGTGCTGTGCCTGAGCCAGCTCAGCCGCGCCAGCGAGCGGCGGGATGACAAGCGTCCGGTGCTCTCCGACCTGCGGGAGTCCGGCGCCATCGAGCAGGACGCGGACGTGGTCATCGGCCTGTACCGGGACGGATATTACAACAAGGAATGTGAAAACCCCAACGCCGCGGAGGCCATTGTGCTGAAAAACCGGAAAGGGCAGCTCGGCAAGGTGGATTTGCTGTGGATGCCGGAATACACGACCTACGTCTCTGTGGAGCGGCGGCATGAGGCCTCCTGAGCCGCTGCCGGCCCGGGTCAGAGCCTATATGGCGGCCTGGGATATGCTGCCGGAAGACGACTCCGGCGTACTTTGCGCCTGCTCCGGCGGGGCGGACAGCACCGCGCTTTTGCATCTGCTGCGGCGGATGGAGGGACTGCGGGTCTGCTGCGCCCATTTCAATCACAGCCTGCGGGGACCGGAAGCGGACCGGGACGAGGACTTTGTCCGCGGCCTGTGCGAACAATGGGACATCCCTTTCGTCTCCGGCAGAGCCGACGTGGCCGCGCTGGCCAGGGCTGGCAAAACGGGCGTGGAGGAGACGGCGCGGCGCGCGCGATACGCCTTTCTCACCCAGGCGGCCGAGGAGCTGGGCTGCGGACGCATCGCCACCGCGCACAATGCCGGAGACAATGCGGAGACCGTGCTGTTCCACCTGCTTCGAGGCTCCGGGGCCAGGGGACTTGCGGGGATCCCGCCGGTCCGCGGCAAGCTGATCCGCCCCCTGCTGGGGGTAGAACGGGAGGAGATCGAAGCCTATCTCCTGGAAAACGGCCTTTCCCACATGGAGGACGAGAGCAACGGGAGCGACCGGTATGCCAGAAACCGCCTGCGCCACGCCGTCATGCCGGTGCTCCGGGAGCTCAACAGCGCCGCGGTCCGGAACATCTGCGCCAGCGCGGCGCTGCTGCGGGAGGACGAGGCATATCTGGACGGCCTATGCCGCGATTTTCTGAAAAACAGCGGGGACCGCGTCTGTGTCTCCGCGCTGCTGGCGCTGCCCCGGCCCGTGGCCATGCGGGCGCTGCGCGCGCTCTGCGGCGGGGACAGGGCGCATCTGGAGGCGGTCTATGCCCTCTGCGCCGGAGAGAGGCGGGCAGGAGGCGTCAGCCTCTCCGGCGGCTTTACCGCTGTGAGAAACGGCGATACGCTCCGCATCAGCCCTCCCCCTTCTCCCGTCCGAATCCCCGCCCGCGCCCTGAAATCCGGGCAAACAATCGAGGTTCCTGAGGCCGGACGGGCTGTGACAGTTCAAACGACCGTTTTTTCCGGCGGAATTCACAATTCATTCAACACTTTTTATTTGAAACGTGAGAATATAAGTGACGGACTTTGTGTGCGTTCCAAGACGCCGGGAGATGCTCTGCGCCTCGCCGGCCGGAGTTGCTCCAAAACGCTGAAAAAGCTGTTTGCGGAAGCCGCCGTCCCGCGGGAAAAGCGGGGAACGGTGCTGGTGATCGCCGACGAGCGCGGCGTGCTGGCCGTGGAGGGCCTTGCCCTCGCGGAGCGCTGCGTCCCGCAAACGGGCGACAGCGTCCTGCGCGTGGAGATCGTCCAAACAGACGGAGATAGAGAAAAAGAGAGGCATACCGAGTATGACGACGGATTTGCTGCGGAATGATATGGAAAAGATCCTGTTTACCGCCGGAGAGATCCAGACCAGAGTGGAGGAGCTTGGAGACCGGCTGGCCGAGGATTACCGGGGGAAAAACCCCCTGTTTCTGGGGGTCCTGAAGGGCTGCTTCGTGTTCATGGCGGACCTGATGCGCTGCTTTCCGCAGCCCTGCTCCATGGACTTTATGGCCGTGTCCTCCTACAAGGGAGGAACCAGCACCACCGGCGCGGTGGAGATCACCAAAGATCTGACCCGCGACATCGAGGGGCTTGACGTTGTGATCGTGGAGGACATCCTGGACTCCGGCGTTACGCTGAACTATCTCCGGGATTATCTCAGCTTCCGTAAACCGGCCTCCATCCGCATCGCCACCCTGCTGGATAAGCCGGAGCGCAGGCGTGCGCCGGTGACAGCGGACTACTGCGGCTTTACCGTCCCCGACGAATTCGTGGTGGGCTACGGCCTGGATTACGGCGAGAAATACCGGAATCTGCCCTATATCGGGGTACTGAAGCATGAGATCTATTCCTGAAAAGCCAAAATTCTCTTGCGAGTTTTTTCGTTTTCCCCGGAGAACAGCCGGGCAGTTTTCTTGAGACAGGAAGTGAGGTTCATTTGAACAACAAGCAACCCAGGCGAAACCGCGCCAGGGACATCGGATTTTACGCGTTGCTGATCGTCATCCTCCTGGTCACCATCTTCACGATGACAAGCTCCAATCAGGTTTCCGACGAGGTCAGCTACTCCAAGGTCCGGGAGCTGTTCCTCAGCGAACAGGTGGAGTCCTTTGTAGCCCAGGGGAACAATCTGACCCTGTATCTCCGGGACGGCACCGTGGTGACCTGCTCCATGAGTACCATCAGCATCTTCTACAACGACCTCTACGCGGACCGGGAGCGGGTCGGCGAAGACGGCAATATCGAGATTTACAACATCATTCAGGACCAGATCAAGGCCGGAAAGGTGACGGAACATGACTTTCCCGCCGAGCGGCAGGTCCCCTGGTGGGCCAGCTTCCTGCCCTATCTCATCGTCATGGTCCTGTTTGCTGTGGTTTGGTTCGTGGCGATGAACCGGATGCAGGGCGGCGGCGCCGGCGGCGTAGCGCGGTTCAGCCGGGCCAGGACCCGCCTCGGCAGCGATGAAAAGAAAAAGACCACGTTTGCCGACGTGGCGGGCTGCGAGGAGGAGAAAGAGGAGCTGGCGGAGATCGTTCACTTCCTGAAAAACCCCAAGCAGTATACGGAGATCGGCGCGCGCATCCCCAAAGGCGTGCTGCTGGTCGGCCCTCCGGGCACCGGCAAGACCCTGCTGGCAAAGGCTGTCGCCGGAGAGGCGGACGTCCAGTTCCTCTCCATTTCCGGCTCTGATTTTGTGGAGCTTTACGTGGGCGTCGGCGCCGGAAGGGTCCGTGACCTGTTCGAGCAGGCCAAGAAGGTCGCCCCGGCCATCATCTTCATCGACGAAATCGATGCGGTGGGCCGTCAGCGCGGCTCCGGCCTGGGCGGCGGTCACGACGAGCGGGAACAGACCCTGAACCAGCTTCTGGTGGAGATGGACGGCTTTGGAAACAACGACGGCGTAATCGTCATGGCCGCCACCAACCGGGCGGATATTCTGGACAACGCTCTGCTGCGTCCCGGCCGCTTTGACCGTCAGGTCTATGTGGGGCTCCCGGACATCCGGGGCCGGGAGGCCATTCTGAAAATCCATGCCCGGGGCAAACCCCTGGGCGACGATGTGGACTTAAACTCCATCGCCAAGGGAACCCCCGGCTTTGCCGGAGCGGACCTGGAGAACCTTATGAACGAGGCGGCGCTGCTTGCAGTGCGCCGGGGCAAGCGCTTCATCACCGGACCGGAGATCGAGGAGGCCATCCTCAAGGTCAGCATGGGTCCGGAAAAAAAGAGCAAAAAGATGTCCGACCGGGCCAAAAAGCTCACGGCTTACCATGAGTCCGGCCACGCCATCGCCGGGAAATACCTGGAACACACCGACCCGGTACACTATATCACCATCATTCCCCGCGGTCAGGCCGGTGGCTTTACCATGTTCCGGCCCACGGAGGACCTGGAGAACTTCAAGAGCAAAAGCGAGCTTTTTGAAAATATCGTCATGTCCCTGGGCGGACGCATTGCTGAACAGATGTTCCTGGACGACATCTCCACCGGGGCCAGCGGAGACATCCAGCAGGCCACGCAGCTTGCCAGGGCCATGGTCACGCAGTACGGCATGAGCGAGCGGCTGGGCCCCATCATGTATGACAGCTCCTCCAACTCCATCTTCATCGGCCGGGATTTCGGCACCATGAAGAGCTACAGCGAGGAGACCGCCGGCATGATCGACGAGGAGGTCAAGCGCATCTTCGATGAGGCCTCCGCCGAGTGCGAACGCATCCTGACGGAACACCGTGACACCCTGATATCGGTAGCCGAGTATCTGCTGGTCAACGAGACCATGGACGGCGACGATTTCAACTACTTCTGCGACCACGGCTGCCTGCCGCCGCCCAAGGCGGAGCGGGACGACAGCATTGAGCCTCCCGCACGGAAGATCGCAATGTTTGACGATCTCCCTGCTCTGCCGGGCGAACCGGAGCAGCAGAATCAGGATGAATCTTCTCCGGAGATGCAGGCTCCCGATCACAACGGACCGGAGGCGTGACGGAGGGTAGCCAAAATCATGAACCGGAATATCCGGTTGCCGCGAACGCATGCGAAATGCGGAATAAAAAAACGGGCGTTGCTCTCCCTGATCGGAGGACAACGCCCGTATTGCGATTGATTTTTCGCTTCCCTGTCAATTTGCGCTTTCCGTTCCCGCGAGACCCAGCTCTGCGGCGTGGGGGCGCATCCCTTCGATGCAGATGGCCGCCACATCCCTTACCTCCATTCCCAGCATTGCGCAGCCTTTGGCAATCAGCTCCCGGTCGCACTTGGCGGCGAATTTTTTGTCCTTAAACTTTTTCATGAAGCTCTTGATCTCCAGATCCGTGATCCCCTGGGGACGCATCCGGGCAGCGGCCTGAATGATGCCGGTCAACTCGTCCACCGTGTACAGGCTCTTTTCCAGATTCGTCTCCGGGACCACGTCGGAACAAATACCGTAGCCGTGGGACAGGATGGCCCGAATATCCGCCTCCGGCACGCCCGCGGCGCGCAGGGGCTCCTCCGTGTGCTGCAAATGCTCCTCGGGATACTTCTCATAGTCATAGTCATGGAGGATACCCACTGCCATCCAGTGCTCCGGGTCCTCCCCAAAGTGTTCCGCCATTGCCCCCATGGCATAGCTCACATTCATAGCGTGGATGCGGAGATGCTCCTGCGTCACCATGCTGTCGTTCAGCCGCCGGGCCTTCTCGATCGTCAGTTTTTCCATCTGCCGTCCCCTTCCCGTCACACATTGAAGCGGAAATAGGTCACGTCCCCATCCTGCATCACGTAGTCCTTACCCTCGGAGCGGAGCAGACCTTTCTCCTTGGCCACGGCCATGGTACCGCAGCGCTTCAGGTCCTCAAAAGCCACGATCTCCGCCCGGATAAAGCCCCGCTCGATGTCCGAGTGGATCTTTCCAGCAGCCTTGGGGGCCTTTGTACCCTTGCGAATCGTCCAGGCGCGGCACTCGTCCGGCCCGCAGGTCAAAAATGAGATCAGGCCCAGCAACGAATAGGAGCAGGCGATCAGACGGTCCAGGCCTCCCTCGCGCATCCCCAGCTCTTCCATGAACAGTTCCCGGTCCTCGGGGCTGAGGGAGAGCATCTCCTCCTCAAAACGGGCGCAGACGGGCAGTACCTGGCTCCCCTCGCGCTCCGCGAGGGCCTGTACCTGCCGGAAATAATCGTTTCCTCCGGCGGAGAACCCGTCCTCATCCAGGTTGCAGGCGTAGATCACCGGTTTGGTGGTCAGAAGATCCGCGTTCTCCAGCGTTGCCCGGTCGTCATCGCCGCAGTCGGCAAGAAAGCTCCGGGCGGGCTTTCCCGCGTCCAGGTGGGCGGTGAGGCCCTCGAACAGCTCCGCCTCGTGCAGCGCTGTCTTGTCCCCGCCTTTCCCCGCTTTCCTTGCTTTTTCCGCCCGTCTGGCAGTCATCTCCAGATCGGCCATGATGAGCTCAAGATCAACGATCTCAATGTCCCGCAGGGGATCGGTACCGCCCTCCACGTGGATAATGTTCTCATCGTCAAAGCAGCGGACCACATGGACAATGGCGTCCGTCCTGCGGATGTTCTCCAGAAATTTGTTGCCCAGCCCCTCGCCCTTGCTGGCCCCCCGGACCAGTCCGGCGATGTCCACAAACTCAATGACCGCGGGCGTATGTTTTTTTGGCTGGTACAGCTCGGTGAGCCAGTCCAGCCGCGTATCCGGCACCGTCACCACGCCCACGTTGGGGTCAATGGTGCAAAACGGGTAGTTTGCGCTCTCTGCCGCGTTGCCGGTGAGGGCATTGAACAGGGTTGACTTTCCCACGTTTGGAAGACCCACAATGCCTAATTTCATATCTGCCTGTCTCCTTTAATTCACCGAATCGTTATCGTCCGCTCCCCCGGGGTCTGAACAGGAGGAGCGCTTCCTTTACAGCATTTTGCCGTCAAATACGCTGTTCAGCCAGGTGGTAAACAGTCCCCGCCACTGGCGCGTCAGGGAGAAGTCCGGCTGGGGGAACGGTCCGACGGGCGGGTGAGGCTCGCAGGCGCCAAAGCCGTGATCACCGAACGCAAACAGGTGGGTCTCGCAGGAGACGCCGGCCTCCCTGCACTTTCGGGTCAGCTCCAGCACATGGAGAGGCGGCACCACGGGGTCGTCCAGAGCGGCGCAGAGGAACACCGGAGCGTCTCCGGTGCGCACGTTCAGGCGCATATCGTATTTGTCCGCGAACGCATCCCGCTTCGCCGGGTCCTCATAGACCTCCCGGCCCGCCATGACCGCCACGATCTTGTCCCCTTGCAGGTGGATGGCGGGATAGATCAGGCCGACAGCGTTGGGGGTACCGTCCTCGGCATCCACCTCGTCCGGAGTGTAGCCGGGGAAGCTTACCGGTTCGTTGCGGAAACAGAAAGCTTCCACCCCCGCCAGGTTGCCTCCGGCGGAGAAGCCGCAGATACCGATTTTTCCGGGGTCAATCCCGTACTCCCCCGCGTGATGGCGGACAAAGCGCACCGCCCGCTGGGCATCCAAAAACATCAGCGGAGCGCGGTACGGGTAGGTGCGGTACCACAGCACAAAAGCGCTGATTCCGGCTGCGTTCAAAAAACGGGCAACCTCATCCCCCTCGCTCTCCATGCTTTTGCTCAGATAAGCGCCGCCCGGGCAGATGATCATGGCACGGTCGCTGCCCTGCACGGGATAGCACACGAGCTGCGGCACGTCGGAATAGGTCTCCTCCGCATAGCCGTCGCGAATCTCCTGCTCCCAGACCATAAAATCATTGCCGCGCAGGTCCCCCAGCTTATCGGTGCTCTTGTCCCAGATACCGGGGTATTTGAAAAAAACGTCCTCCATGGTCAGCGTCTTGTCAATGTGCATCACATCGGATTTGCTCGCCCCCGTGTTTCCGGGGATTCCGCTCCCGCCCCAGATGGGCAGATGCGTCAGTTTGGCGTCAAGCTTCACGGTATGTCCCTCCTGTTTCTGTTTCCAATAAAAATACCATATTCTTCTCTGAGATTCAACAGGAAAAAACAAAGACCCAAAAAACATCTTGCTTTTCTGATGACGGTATGCTATACTCCCTTTGAACTGAATAGGAAGATCTTCAGGGCAGGGTGCAATTCCCGACCGGCAGTAAAGTCTGCGAGCCTGTGGCAGCACGGGTTGATACGGTGCGATTCCGTAACCGACGGTACAGTCCGGATGGAAGAAGATGCTTCGGAGCGGCCGTTTTGCGGCTTTCCGATGACGCCTGAAAGGAGACCTTCTCTTTCAGGCAATCTTTTTTATTCGGGAGGAGACCCAACCATGAAAGCAAAAACAAACACCGCCTATTTCGCAAAAATCGCCATGCTGGCCGTACTGGCCTACGTGGTCATGTTTCTGGAATTCGCCCTGCCCATCTTTCCCAGCTTTCTCAAGCTGGACCTCAGCGACCTGATCCCGCTGGTGGGCGCCCTGGCGCTTGGCCCGCTGGCCGGGATGCTGGTGGAGCTGCTGAAAAATCTGCTGCACCTGATTACCACCCACACCGGCGGAATCGGCGAGCTGGCAAACTTTCTCGTGGGCAGCGCCTTTGTCATGACAGCCGGGGCGATCTACGCCAAAAACCGGACCAAGAAGGGCGCGCTGATCGCCCTGCTCTCCGCTATTCTGGCCATGATCGTGGCAGGCGGAGTGGTAAACTACTTTGTCACCGTTCCGCTTTATGCGATGGTACTGGGCTGGTCCACCGAGATGATCGTGGGCATGAGCCAGAGCGTCATCCCCGCCATCCACGACAAATTTACGCTGATTCTGTTTGCGTTCTGCCCGTTCAACCTGCTGAAAGGCGTAATCCTGACGCTGATCACCGCCCCCCTGTACAAAAAAGTGTCACCCCTGCTCAAGCGGGAGAGCCTGCGCCGGAGCAGCGCAGCCAGAACCTGAGATGATGCGCATCCGTCTGAAAAAGCTGCGGTCTGACGCAAGTCTGCCCACGGCGGGAAGCCCTGGCGCTGCGGGCTGGGACCTGCGGGCCTGTCTGGACGGCCCCGTGGAGATCCCGCCCGGTCAGACTGTCCGCGTGGGCACCGGGCTTGCGATTGCGGTGCCAGAGGGGTATTTCGGAGCGGTTTTCGCCCGCAGCGGACTCTCCGTAAACGAGGGGCTGCGCCTTGCCAACTGCGTGGGCGTGTGCGACAGCGACTACCGGGGGGAGTACATCATTCCCCTCTACAACGATTCCTCGCAGCCGCAAACCGTCTCGCCGGGAGAGCGAATCGCCCAGCTTGTGATCCTCCCCTGCCCTTCCGTCTCTTTCGAGGAGGCAGACACGCTTCCCGAAACGCTCCGGGGCGCCTCGGGCTTCGGAAGCACCGGAAAGGAATAGTCCCCGCTGTCTTTAAGGAAGCGCTGATTAAAGCAACGTGCGCGAATGGCGAGCAAATTTTGCGTCCGCCAAGGCGCAAAAACCGCAGGAATACTTTGTGTATTTCAAGGTTTTTGGAACGCAGGCGGGCGCAAAATTTGCCGCCAGACGTGC
>JAFTBW010000110.1 GCA_017455015.1 Oscillospiraceae bacterium
AGCCGCCCGCACCCGAAACTGCCGCGGACGCCGCAGCCTCCCGGCTGCCGGTTATCCTGCCCCCGCCCGAAAGCCCGCCGCAGACGCCGGTTATGCTGCCGCCGCCCGCTCCGGAGCAGCCCTCCGGCCCGGAGCCGGAGCCCGAAAGCCCGCCGCGGACGCCGGTTTTGTCGCCGCCGCCCGCTCCGGAGCGGCTCTCCGGCCCGGAGCCGAAGCCCAAACGCCGCCGCACCGGCGCGGTGGCCGGGGGAATCACGATCCTGGTGCTGGTGCTCATTGCCGCCAGCGTCTATCTCGCCTCCGGCAGCCTCACGCTCAACGGCGTCGCGCCGCAGGACAGGGGCGATTCCGCCCGCCCGTCCCAGACCCTGCCGCTGCCCTCCGGCACGCCGGAGCGGAACTTCGAGGACGATTTCCGCGACTTTTTCGAGGAGTATTACAGCGGCTACGAGGAAGAGGAGAGCTCTGAGAGCAGCCGCATGACCCGCGTGGCGGGGGACCCGGAGGTCCGCATCGAGCTGCAAAGCCGGACGGACGAGCCCGAGAAGAGCCTCCAGGAGATCTACACCGGCAGCGTAGACTGGGTGGTCGGCGTAAAAGGCTATCAGGAGAGCCTTTCTATCGGCGCCTACAACTGGGGCAGCGGGATCGTCCTTACCGCCGGCGGCTATATCGTCACCAACCAGCACATCATCGGCGGCTGCGACCGGGCGGGCGTGGTCCTGTCGGACGGCAGCGAGTATGCCGCCGAGCTGATCGGCGAGGACATCCAGACGGACCTGGCCGTTCTGCGCATCCGGGCGCGGGGCCTCACCCCCGCCGTCTTCGGCGACAGCGGGGAGTTGAGCGTGGGCGACCGGGTGGCGGCCATCGGCAACCCCCTGGGCGACCAGTACACCGGCACTATGACCGACGGCATCATCTCCGCCATCGACCGGAGCGTGCAGACCAGCGGCAGGAGCATGACGCTGCTCCAGACCAACGCCGCTCTGAACGAAGGCAACTCCGGCGGGCCGCTGCTCAACAGCATGGGCCAGGTGGTCGGCGTCACCAACATGAAGCTGGTGAACCGGGGCTACAGCAGCGTGACCATCGAGGGCATGGGCTTCGCCATCCCCAGCGCCACGGTGCGCAACGTGGTGAACCAGCTCATCGCCTCCGGCGAGGTGCGCGGCCGTCCGGTCATGGGCATCACCGTGGGCCAGGTCCCCGCGGAGGCCAAAGAGCACTATGCGCTGCCGGACGGACTCTACATCGTGAAGGTGTCCAAGGGCAGCGGCGCGGAGGCGGCCGGGGTCCTGCCGGGGGATGTGCTGACCCACATCAACGGGCAGGAGGTCCTGACCACCGCGGACGTGCTTGCCGTCCGGGACAGCCTCCAGGTCGGGGACAGCATGGTCCTGACCCTCTGGCGGGAGGGAGAGACCCTGGAGCTGACGGTCGTCCTCGGCGATATCAACGACAGCCAGTGAGCTGCGCGGCGGTTTGCGCGCCTCCGCCAGAAATCGCAGCCGCGCTTTTCCCATTTTTACGTTTACCGCAACACACCCGGCCGGTTTTCCCGGTCGGGTGTGTTGTTTTTTGGTATACAGCGCACATGTGACATTCTGCCTGGCGCTACAATTCCTTCTGCTCATTGGAGAAACCGTTGCAGTCAGGTGTCACAACCCGTTGATTTCCTCAACGGTGAGCCCGGTCGCCCGGACAATCATAACGTCATAATGCGTTGATCTCCTGAATGGAAAGTCCTGTGTTTCTGGCAATCAGCGCCGGGTCCAAACCGTCCCGCTTAAAGTTTCTGGCAATTTCAAGCCGCTCCTCCGCTTTGCCTTCCGCTTTGCCCTCGGTCCTGCTCCGCTTTTCTGCCACGGAAATTTTTGTAGCGATGTCGCGCTTGCCGTCCTCGATCATCCGGTAGTGCCGGATCAGATCGGGGTCGTTGATGGCGTAGTGATACCGTTCGGCGAAATTCCGCAAGCCCTCTGTTGTTTCGCTCAGCATGTGCATCTCCTCCTCGTCCTGATAGCCGCGATCCAGCAAATACAGCCAGGTCAGAAAGCTGTCCCCCTCCACGGATTCCGGTGTCCTGTGCGCTTTTCGGAAAGCGGGAAGCTGAATGTGGTACAT
>JAFTBW010000111.1 GCA_017455015.1 Oscillospiraceae bacterium
AGTATTTTCGCCGATACCCGCAGGGCACGCAGAGCGAAACGCGGTTTCCGGCGAAAATGGATTAGAATTAATTCGCGCCTGCGGGCGCGAACTCCGCTCTGCGTGCCCTGCGGGTATGCGAGGCAACGGGGGATTTACCCCAACCTGTGAACTGTAACGAATTTTGAATTTTGCGTAAAAGGCGGGGGAAGCTTCTTGACCTGCGGCGGAAATAGAAGTAAAATAGAGAGGAAGGACTCTATCGGAGGAGAGGCGCCGTATCGGATGGGACAGGGCCTCTCTGTACATACCGCTGCGGCGCGAGAGGGGAGTGGCGCATGAAAAACGGGAAATCCAAAAAACCAGTTTCACCGATCTATACCATCGGCCTGGTGTGGCTGCTCTATTCCTTCCTGATCCACCCGATCTCCACCGTCGGAAACCTGCTGCTGGTGGCCGGTATTTCCGCGGCGGCCTACGGCGTGGTCCGTGCGATTGTGCAGGGCGGGAAGCGGAAGGAGCAGGACGGGCAGACCGAGAGCGAAGAGAACGAGACGCCCACGCGCACCCGCCGGAGCGCGGGTACCGGAACGGTCGACGTGCCGAAGTCCGCCGCCGCGGCCACCGTGGAACGGCAGAAAGCCGCCCAGGACCAGGAAAAGAACCAGCAGGAGCGCGCGCGCAGGGCGGAAGAGGCGCAGAAGCAAAAAGCGGAGCAGGAGCGGGCGGAGGAGGCGCGCAAGGCGAAGTACCCGCCGGAGGTGCAGGCCATCGTGGACGAGGGAACGCGGGCGCACCGGGAGCTGGCACGGCTCTACGCCTCCATTCCGGACCTTGCCGTCAAGCGCAAGGTGCAGGCCATCATGGAGGTCTCCGACAAGATTATCGCGGATGCGGTGGAGGACCCCGCAGACGTGCCGCAGATCAAGAAATTCCTGGATTACTATCTTCCCACCACCATCAAGCTGCTGAACGCCTATGATCGCATGGGAGCGCAGGGCGTCCAGGGGGCGAATATCAGCGGCACCATGCAGAGCATCAATGAGATGCTGGACACCGCGATTGACGCCTACCGAAAACTGCTCGATTCCCTGTTCGCAAATCAGGCCATAGACGTGGAGACGGATATCCAGGTCATGAATACCCTGCTGCAGCGGGAGGGTTTCATCCATGGCGGCGGCTCCGCGTTCCAGGTAAAAAAACAGTGATAAAGAAAGTGATCAAAAAGAGGAGTGTGTGCGATGAACGAACATGAAACCAGCGGCGGCTTCGCCTATGTCCCCAAGCTGACCCTGACGCCGGAGGGCACCGCCGCCGCGGCGGACGCGGCCGCCGCCCTTGCCGCCGCAGCGGCAGAGGAGGAGAAAAAGCAGGAGGAGATCAAGCCCGATCGCCCGGAGCTGAGCAAGCTGAGCGAGGCGGAGCAGGCGGCGGTGAAGGAGTTTGCCAGCCAGATCGACGTGACCAACTCCAACCAGGTGCTGTCCTATGGCGCGGCGGCGCAGACGAACATCTCCGAGTTCTCCGGCGCGGCGCTCAACAGCGTGCGCACCAAGGACCTGGGCGAGGTGGGCGGCATGCTCTCCAACCTGGTGGTGGAGCTGCGGGGCATGAACTTCCCCGAAGAGGAGAAAAAGGGCTTTCTGGGCCTCTTCAAACGGGCGGGGAACAACATGGCCTCCCTCAAAGCCCAGTACGACAAGGCTGAGGTCAACGTGGACCGGATCACGGGCGAGCTGGAGAAGCACGAGCGGACGCTTCTGAAGGACATCGCCATGATGGATAAGATGTACGAGATGAACCAGGCCTATTTCAAGGAGCTGACCATGTATATCCTGGCCGGGCAGCTCCGGGCGAAGGAGCTCCGGGAAAAGGAGCTGCCGGAACTGCAGCGCAAGGCGCAGGAGAGCGGCCTGCCCGAGGACGCCCAGGCGGCCAACGATTTCGCCAATATGATCGGGCGCTTTGAAAAGCGCCTGCACGACCTGGAGCTGACGCGCATCATCTCCCTGCAGATGGGCCCGCAGATCCGCATGATCCAGAACAACGACACCCTGATGGCGGAAAAGATCCAGACCAGCATCGTCAATACCATCCCGCTGTGGAAATCCCAGATGGTCATGGCCATGACGCTGGAGCACTCCAAGCAGGCCATGGAGGCCCAGCGGGAGGTCAGCGAGGTGACCAACGAGCTGCTGCGCAAGAATGCCGACGCCCTGCACCAGGGCAGCATCGACGTGGCGCGGGAGAGCGAGCGCGGCGTGGTGGAGCTGGAAACCCTGAAATACACCAACCAGCAGCTTATCAACACCCTGGAGGAGGTCCGGCAGATTCAGGAGGACGGCCGCAACCGCCGCGCCGAGGCCGAGGTGGAGCTGGGCCGGATCGAGGGCGAGCTGAAGCAGAAGCTTTTGGAGATCCGCGGATAATCCGCCGGGACAAAATAGCGGGAAGCGCGGGATGAAAGGAGGAGTTCCATGAAAAAGTTTTTTCAGAACCGGGCCGTCGCCATCATCATCACGGCGTTGGTGGTGCTGGGCTGCCTGACCTATGGCCTTCTCTCCGGACGGAGGACGGAAAACATGTCCTCCGCCGCCCCCTCATCCGTCTCCTCCGGCGTCTCAGGCACAGATAGCTTCTATGTGGAGGACAGCGCCGGCGTGCTGAGCTCCGCCACGGAACAGACCGTGTCCAATTACAACCGGAGCTGGGACGGGAACTATTCCAGCGTCGTCGCCCTGGCCTCGGTGAACGGAACGGACGGGGAGAGCATCGAGGACTATGCGTTCGCCTATGGGGAGAACTTGGGCCTCGGCGAAAACGATATGCTCCTGCTGATCGACGCATCCGTCCCGGACAGCTATTTTGTGGTGGCTTTCAACGAGATCATCCCCGATGAAGTCCTGGAGGACGCCTACTATGACGGCGTATATTTCCAGGTGCAGAAAGGCAATTATGACGAGGCGGTCACGGACTTCTTCCGGAGCATGGATCAGGCCTACGGCAAATACGCAGCGCATGCCTCAACCTACGGCGATTCCGCCGTCCGGGGTTCGGTCAGATACCCTGCCCGCGTGGGGCTGATGGGTATCCTGCTGCTGGCGATCCTCGCGTTCTGGTTCCTGTCCGTCCTGGACCGGATCAGATACAGAAGCTGGCGCAGGACCTCTTACGGGATTCCCGGCGCGGCCTTCATCCCCCTGGTGTTCTGGCACCGGGCCGGCAGCGGCTGGGCCAGACGGATGGACAGCGCGTTCCACGCCCCGCCCCGGGGCAGGGGAGCGCCGCCCACGGGAAGGGGAGCGCCGCCCCCGGGCAGGAGCTACCGCGCGCCCGGTTCTTTCTCCTCCTCCCGGCCCGGCAGCTTTGGAGGCCGGGGGGGCTTTGGCGGTTCCCGGCCCGGCGGCTTTGGAGGCCGGGGCGGCTTTGGCGGTTCCCGGCCAGGCGGCTTCGGCGGCCGGGGCGGCTTTGGAGGCGGCAGCTTCGGTTCCCGGGGCGGTTTCGGCGGCCGGCGCTGACGTGTCCGTTTCCGGCAGCGGAAAACCGCGTCGAACAGAACAGAATAAAATCAGCAATGGGACCGCCGCCGGCTGCGGCGGCCCCTATCTGAAAGCGGCGGCGCGCGCTGTGCCGCTAAGTCAGTCTATGCCCCGTTTCTGCCAGAGGACACTGGATGGGCAGAACCGGGGGAGCGTTCGTTCAGGCACAGAATTTGCATGGATGCGGAATGAAACATACGTTACGGAAAGAGGGAAGTCTTATGTTGAAAATTTCTCCATCCATTCTCGCCGCGGATTTCACCAGCCTGCGTTCGGAGATGGCGGACGTCGTCCGGGGCGGCGCGGACTGGCTGCACATCGACGTGATGGACGGCCTGTTTGTCCCCAATATCTCCATCGGCCTGCCGGTGCTGGAATCCATCCGAAAGGCCACGGACGCGTTTTTAGACGTACATCTGATGATCGACCGGCCCCGGCGCTACGTGCAGGCGTTCTGCGACGCCGGAGCCGATTTGCTGACGTTCCATGTGGAGGCCGCCCAGCCCCAGGACATCACGGAGGCCATCGCCCAGGTGAAGCGCGCCGGAAAAAAGGTGGGACTGGTGCTCAAGCCCAGGACCCCGGCGGAGTGCCTGCTGCCCTGGCTGGATACGCTTGATCTGGTCCTGGTCATGACCGTGGAGCCCGGCTTTGGGGCGCAGAAATTCATGGAGGATCAGCTCCCCAAGCTCCGCCTTGTCCGGCGGATGGCGGACCGGGCAGGCTTGCATCCGGACATCGAGGTGGACGGCGGCATCACCGCCGTAACCGCCCCCCTTGTGGCGGAGGCGGGAGCCAACGTTCTGGTGGCAGGCTCCGCCGTGTTCGGAAAGCCGGACCGGGCCGCTGCCATCGCTGCGCTGCGAAACGCCTGCGCGGCGTTTGCATAAATGCATCTGCGGGCCGTCAGTTACGGCCTGAATGAGATGAAAGTGAGACCATAGCCTATGGCATCCCTGTTTCCCCCCAGCTTTGACACGCTGATCGACCAGTTTGCCGCGCTGCCCGGCATCGGGCGCAAGAGCGCCCAGCGGCTGGCTTTCCATGTGCTCTCCATGCCGGACGCCCAGGCGGAGGCCTTCGCGGAGGCCATCCTGGACGCCCGGAGACGGGTCCACGCCTGCCCCGTGTGCCAGAACCTGACAGACGGGGAGAAGTGCGCCATCTGCTCCTCCGACCGCCGGGACGCCTCGCTGGTCTGCGTGGTGGCGGAGCCGCGGGACGTGGCGAGTGTGGAGCGCAGCCGGGAGTACAACGGGGTCTTTCATGTGCTCCACGGGGTGCTCTCTCCGGTGAACCGGGTGGGACCGGACGACATCCGCATCCGGGAGCTGGTGGCGCGGGTTTCGGAAGGAAATATCCGCGAGGTCATCATGGCCACGAACCCGGACACGGAGGGGGACGCCACCGCAATGTACATCGCGCGGCTCTTGAAGCCCTTTGGCGTAAAGGTGACCCGTCTGGCCTATGGCATCCCCGTGGGCAGCAATCTGGAATTTGCCGACGACGCCACCATGCTCCGCGCCCTGGACGGGCGACGGGAGATTTGACAAATCATGGCAGCCTGTGGTATAATACTTCAGGCTGTTGTTTTTTCATCCGATCATTTGAGAGAATGCCCCTCGGGGCTGATATATAAATCTATTTGAACATGGCGTAGCAGACCGGGCTGGCAGAGTGAGCCGAGCCGGAAGTGCGCGTTCACTTCCGTAAACTCACCTTGGTGCGAGCCTCGTTTTGCATTGCCTGATTTGGAGGAATGAGTATCGCTATGGCACAAAAAAACGGCAAACTGAGGATTATCCCCCTGGGAGGCCTGGGGGAGATCGGCAAAAACCTGACGGTCTATGAATACGGCAAGGACATCATTGTGGTGGACTGCGGCATGGGCTTCCCGGACACGGATATGTACGGCATCGACGCGGTGATCCCGGACATCAGCTATCTGGAGGAAAACGCCTCCCGCATCCGGGGCATCTTTATCACCCACGGGCATGAGGATCACATCGGGGCGGTACCCTATGTGCTGCGGAAAATCAACCCGCCCATCTACGCGACGCGGCTGACCGCCGCCCTGATCAAGCTGAAGCTGGAGGAGCACCGCCTGGCCCGTCAGGCCGTGATTCAGGAGGTGGAGCCGGGCATGACCATCAAGGCCGGCTGCTTCTCCGTGGAGTTCATCCACATCAACCACTCTATCTCCGACGCGGTGTCCTTTGCCATCCGCACCCCCATCGGGACCCTGCTGCACACCGGCGACTTCAAGATCGACGTGACCCCCGTGGCCGGGGGCATGGCGGACCTGGCACGGCTGGGACAGCTCGGCAACGAGGGGATTCTGGCGCTGCTGCCGGACTCCACCAACGTGGAGCGGGAGGGGCACTCCGAGAGCGAGCGGAGCGTGGGCGCCAAATTTGACGAGCTGTTCAAGGACTGCGACAAGCGCATCATCGTCACGACCTTCGCCTCCAACGTGGACCGGATCCGCCAGATCATCGACCTGGCGGCCAAGTACAAGCGCAAGGTGGGCATCACCGGGCGCAGCATGGAAAACGTGGTGAAGCTCTGCGTGGAGCTGGGCTATATGAAGGTGCCGGAGGGCGTGCTCATCGACATGAAGCGCATTGCCTCCGTGCCCCGGAACAAGCTGGTGATCATCTCCACCGGAAGCCAGGGGGAGAGCATGTCGGCCCTGTACCGCATGGCCTTCTCCGAGCACAAGCAGGTGGACGTGGGTCCGGGGGACCGGATCATCATCTCCGCCTCGGCCATCCCCGGCAACGAGACCACCATCACCCGCGTTATTGACGAGCTGTTCCACAAGGGCGCGGAGGTCATCTATGACCGCCACACCGACCTGCACGTCACCGGCCACGCCTGTCAGGAGGAGCTGAAGATGATG
>JAFTBW010000112.1 GCA_017455015.1 Oscillospiraceae bacterium
AGGACCGAGGGCGGCGGCGAGTACGGCGCGCCGTACTGCATCATCTCCGTGGGCCGCAGCGGCAGCAAGTGGATGGAGAGCGTCTGTTCCAGTCTGGGCATCGGTACCAAACGCAACCGGGTGGACATCGGCGTCCGGGTGGAGTTGCCCTGGGAGGTGTTCTCTCACCTGACGGACGAGCTGTATGAGAGCAAGATCGTCTACCGGACCCAGAAGTACGGCGACCTGGTGCGGACGTTCTGCATGAACCCCCGGGGCGTGGTGGTCAATGAGAACACCAACGGCATCGTGACCGTCAACGGCCACAGCTACGAGGACCCCGCCCGGCAGACGGACAACACAAACTTTGCTCTGCTGGTGGCAAAGCACTTCTCCGAGCCGTTCAAGGACTCCAACGGCTACGGCGAGAGCGTCGCCCGGCTCAGCAACATGCTGGGCGGCGGGGTCATCGTCCAGCGCTTCGGGGACCTGATCACCGGCCATCGAAGCACCGCGGCCCGTATTCAGGAGAGCTTCACCGTCCCCACGCTGAGCGCCACGCCGGGGGACCTGAGTCTTGTGATCCCCAAGCGCATCATGGACGGCATCATCGAGATGATCTACGCCCTGGACAAGATCGCCCCGGGTACCGCCAACAACGACACCCTGCTCTACGGCGTGGAGGTCAAGTTCTACAACATGGAGGTCTCCCTGGACAGCCATCTGGAAACCAGCTACCCCGGCCTGTTTGTCATCGGGGATTGCAGCGGCATCACCCACTCCCTGTCCCACGCCTCTGCCAGCGGGGTCCTGGTGGCCCGGCACATCGCGGAGCGCATGGAGGACTGATGGAGCGGGCGGAACAGCTTGCCCGGTTGCCGGAGGCCCTGCTGCCCTGGTTCCGGGAGCACGCCCGGGATTTGCCCTGGAGGCGGGACCGGGAGCCCTACCACGTCTGGCTCTCGGAGATCATGCTGCAGCAGACCAGGGTGGAGGCGGTCAAGAGCTATTATCTCCGCTTTCTCGAAGCGCTGCCGGACATCCGCAGTCTGGCGCAGGCGGAGCCGGACCTGCTGAACAAGCTCTGGGAGGGCCTGGGCTACTACTCCCGGGTCCGGAACCTCCAGGCAGCAGCCCGGCAGATTATGGCCGAGCACGGCGGCGTGTTTCCCGGTGATTTCGCCGCCATCCACGCCCTCAAGGGCGTGGGGGACTACACCGCCGGGGCCATCGCCTCCATCTGCTTCGGGCTTCCCACGCCCGCCGTGGACGGCAACGTGCTGCGCGTCTGCGCCCGGCTCACCGGGGATGAGACCCCCATCGACCGGCCGGAGGCAAAAGCTGCCCTCCGGGAGGAACTGAAAGACGTCTATCCCGCGCTTCGCTGCGGGGATTTCACCCAGGCGCTCATGGAGCTGGGAGCCACCGTCTGTCTCCCGAACGGCGCGCCGGACTGCCTCCGCTGCCCCTGCGCCGGCTTCTGCCGCAGCAGGGACGGGGATTGGCGCCGTCTGCCGGTGAAAGGGGAGAAGCGCCCCCGGCGCAGGGAGGAGCTGACCGTGTTCCTCCTGCGCTGCGGCGGGCGCTACGCGCTGCGCAGGCGTCCCCGAACCGGGCTGCTGGCAGGGCTCTGGGAGTACCCCAACGTCCCCGGCCACCTCAGTCCGGAGGAGGCGGTTTTCCAGGCGGAAACCTGGGGCGTCCGGCCCCGGGAAATCCTCCGGGAGACTCGGAGGACCCACATCTTCACTCATGTGGAGTGGGATATGCGCGCCTATTTCTTTTCCTGCGGCGAGATGCCGGCGGAGTTCACCTGGGCGGATGCGTCTGACATCGACGGGCGCATCGCCCTGCCCACCGCGTTCCGAAAGCTCCGGGACGTCTGAAAGGCGGGGGGCGCCCATTCCCTCCCCCATCAGGGGGAGGGGGGACCGCGTAGCGGTGGGTGAGGCCATCTATCGCCTATGCTAAGATAAAAAAGAACGCAGCTTTCAACAAAGCAAAACGCACAGGAGGAACCAATGAAATTTTCGGAAATGCCCTATATCCGCCCCGACCAGGACGCCATCTGGGAACGGGGAAACGAGCTGGCGCAGCGCATGGAGGCTGCACAGTCCGCCCAGGAACAGATCGACGCCATTGACGGCCTGCAAAAACTAATGGGAAATGTCGGCACCCTCAGAACCATCGCCGAGATCCGCCACACCATCGACACCCGCGATGCGTTCTACGACAGGGAAAACGACTTCTACGACGAGCTGGGTCCCAAGCTGGAGGAGCTGGGCCAGCGGGTGAACCAGGCGATCCTGGACTCCCCCTACCGGGAGGCGCTGGGGGAGCACTACGGCAAGCTTCTGCTGACCAATATCGAAATCTCCGCCCGCAGCTTCAAGCCCGAGATGGTGGAGCTGATGCAGCGGGAGAACAAGCTCACCAGTGAATACCAGAAGCTCTATGCCTCCGCCGTTGTGGAGTTTGAGGGACAAAAAATGCCCCTGCCCAAGCTGGGGCCCTACAAGCAGAACCCGGACCGGGCGGTGCGCCGGGCGGCCTACGAGACGGAGGGCGGCTTCTTTGACGCACATCGGGAGGAGCTGGACCACATCTATGACGAGCTGGTGAAAAACCGCACCGCACAGGCAAAGATGCTGGGCCATGAAAACTATCTCCAACTGGGCTACGACCGCATGGGCCGCAACTGCTACGGCATCCCCCAGGTGGAGGAGTTCCGCCGGCAGATTGCCGAGGAACTGGTTCCGGTGGTATCGCGTGTGAAAAAGGCCCAGGAGCAGCGCCTGGGCGTGGACAAGCTGCGCTTTTACGATGACGTGATCGTGTTCCCCGACGGAAATCCGAAGCCCCAGGGCACACCGGACGACATCCTGGCCGCAGGGGTGCGGATGTACCACGAGCTCAGCCCGGAGACAGCGGAGTTCATCGACCACATGTACCAAAACGAGCTGCTGGATGTGTTGAGCAAGGACGGAAAGGCCCCGGGCGGCTACTGCACCCACATCTACGACTACAAATCCCCCTTTATCTTCTCCAATTTCAACGGCACCTCCGGGGACGTGGACGTGCTGACCCACGAGGCGGGCCACGCCTTCGCCGCTTGGCGGAACATGTCCAAGGGGCGGATCGAGGCTCTGATCTGGCCCACCATGGAGGCCTGCGAGTGCCACTCCATGAGCATGGAATTTTTGACCAGCCCCTGGCACAGGCTGTTCTTCGGGGACGCCACCCGGAAGTACGATCTGGCCCACGCCGAACAGTCCCTGACGTTCATCCCCTACGGCTGTCTGGTGGACGAGTTCCAGCACCGGATGTACGCCGAGCCGGACCTGAGTCCCGAACAGCGCAACCAGGTCTGGATGGAGCTTGAGCACAAATTCCGCCCCTGGGTGGATTTCGACGGCCTGCCGTTCTACGGCAGGGGGGCCGGCTGGCAGCGGCAGCTCCACATTTATCAGCATCCGCTGTACTATATCGACTACTGCATGGCCCAAACCGTGGCCTTCCAATTCTGGATGGTCTCCCTGCGCGACCGGGAGGACGCCTGGAAGCGCTATCTGGCCTTTACGGACAAGGGCGGCACCGAGACCTTTGAAGAGTTGGTCCGCGGGGCGGGGCTCAAAGTGCCCTACGATCCCGGCTGCGTGAAAGAGGTCGGCGAAGCCGTAGAGCGCTGGCTGCTGGAGAACCGGGACTGAAATGGATGTTTATCCGTATTTTTCTGATATTACTATAATACACAATAATGTTTTTTGACTTGACAAATCTTGTGAAATGTGCATAATCCCGATTTCGACAGTTCGTGGACAGTCAAAGAGCCGCAAAGTCCCTATTCATGGGCCTTTGCGGCTCTTTGGCTTGTAAAAGAAATGTTGTATGGGAAGGCCTATCCCAAAATATTTCTAATTTTTTTGTTGAGCTCCTTTGGTAGATAGTATTGTTTGTCCAAGCCTAACAACGGATAGATCATGTTCAAAGCAGTAAGCACTTGGGAACCAGTGTAAGTGGATTTATAGCACATTCCATTCAAATCTGCTATTTGCATATTCTGAATGGTTTCAATAATATTTTGAGGCGAGAAGTAGAATTGGTATAGGTTTAGTTTTTTCTGAAGAATCTGAAAATTCATACCTGACATTATATCACAGGTTCTCATAAAGTACAACTTCATACAACATATAATTCCCCAAAATTTGACAAAAAAAGTCCGTTTAATTAACGGACTTTACCATGATTTACGATATTTAAGTTTTTTTCAAACTTTTTCTGCCTCTTGACTTTTCCCAACCGTCGAAAACCCGGGCATTTGTAGCAGGGTTCCACAAGAAATGCCGAAAAAAAAGAGAATATTTCAGTATTTGTTCCGATTGCAATTCTTTTCCGGCAGTACTACAATCATTTAATGATTTATCACGCAAAAGTGACAGATCAAACAAGATGGGGGAACGCGGCGAAAAGGGAACAGCGGCGTTTCCCGGAAAGGACAAAAAAATGAAAAAACTGATCCCCCTGCTTCTGGCTGCGGTCATGCTGTTTGGCCTGGCAGCCTGCGGCGACAGCAGTACCGGCGCCACGACATCCTCTGGCGCTGCTACCTCCGGCGGCTCCTCCGCCACTTCCGGCAGCGGCGAGAGCGCTTCCGGCGGCTCCTCCGCCTCCGGCGGGACGCTGGGCGTCATGCTGGGCACCAACGTCATGAGCCTGGATACCGATCTTGCTACCGACGGCGACAGCTTTGAGGTCATCGCCGACTGCATCGACGGCCTGACCCAGATGGACGCCGACGGCGCTGCCATCCCCGCCATCGCGGAGAGCTGGGACCTGAGCGATGACGGCCTGACCTACACGTTCCACCTGCGGGACGCCAATTGGTCCAACGGAAGCCCCGTCACCGCCGGTGATTTCGTCTTTGCCTGGCGGCGCATCTGCAAGAACGCCGGCGAGTACGCCTACATGATGGATGAGATCGGCAACATCAAGGGCGCTGCCGCCATCGTCTCCGGCGAGGCCGATCCCGAGACGCTGGGCGTCACTGCCACAGACGATAAGACCCTGGTGGTGGAACTGGAGGTCCCCGTCTCGTTCTTCCCCTCTCTGATGTACTTCCCCACGTTCTATCCCATCAATGAGGCTTTCTACAGCGGCCTGGAGGACGGCACCTACGGCACCAGCCCCGAGACCTTCCTGAGCAACGGCGCTTTCCTGCTGGACAGCTACACCCCCGGCACTGCCAGCCTGAGCCTGAAGAAGAACCCGGACTACTGGGACGCCTCCCGCGTCCAGCTCGCCGGCCTGAACTATCAGGTGGTGGGCTCCTCCGATAACGCTCTGACTGCGTTTAAGAACAACACCCTGAACGTGGTCATGATCAGCGGCAACCAGGTTGCCTCCGCCAAGGACGATGCAACCCTGAGCAGCCAGCTCAAGGTCACCGGCGCGGGCTACATGTGGTATCTGAGCTTCAGCCAGACGGAAAAGAACGCCCAGGGCGGCATGCTGGCCAACGCCAACCTGCGCCTTGCCATTTCCAATGCCATCGACCGCGAGAGTCTGGTAGACAACTACGTCATGGACGGCTCCCTGGCCACCTACACCGCCGTGCCGCCGCAGTTCGCCGCCAGTGCCAGCACCGGCGAGGACTTCTCCGCCGACCAGACCATGTTCTCCGACTACGTGGGCTACAACGTGGCGAAAGCCCAGGAGTATCTTGCAAGTGCCAAGAGCGAGCTGGGAACCGACAGCTTCACGTTCACCATGATCTACGGCAACAACGAGGGCGACGAAGTCGCCAAGGTGGCCCAGGCCATCAAGGCCCAGGTGGAGGAGAACCTGGAGGGCGTGACCATCAATCTCCAGCCCCTGACCAAGGCCGAGCGTCTGGACAAGATGCAGAACGACAACTATGACATCGCCCTGACCCGCTGGGGACCCGACTACGCCGACCCCATGACCTATCTGGGCATGTGGATTACCAACAACTCCAACAACTACGGCTTCTGGTCCAACGCAGAGTATGACAAGCTCATCGCCGACTGCACTACCGGAGCTTACATCTCCGACTACGATGCCCGTTGGCAGGCCATGTACGACGCCGAGACCCTGGTGATGCAGGAGGCCGTTATCGCCCCGCTGTACACCAAGGCCAACGCCAACCTCATCAGCGACGGCGTCCAGGGCATCGACTTCCATCCCGTAGCCCTGAACCGCGTCTACAAGACCGCCACCGTCGGATAAATAGCATACCCCGCGCAAATACGCCAACCGGAGCGGTCCGGAAAAAGACCGCTCCGCGTTCTTGTATCTGAAAGACCCCGTATCTTTCGGTACCGCCGCCCCCGGAGGGGGGAGACGGTACCGCCAATCACAACCGCGTTTTGGATTGATACGATACCTGAAAGGTAGAATCCTATGGGAAAATACATCCTGAAACGGGTCGGCATGGCCCTGGTCACCCTGCTGCTGATCGTGTTCGTGCTGTTCATTCTCGTGCGGATCATGCCGGGCAACCCCTTTCCCTCCGAGCGCATGAGCGCGGAGCAGATCGCCAACAAGCGGGCGGAGATGGGGCTGGACGACCCGGTGCTGACCCAGTTTGTCCGCTATCTGGGCAACCTGCTGCGCGGGGACTTCGGCAAGGGCAGCAGCCTCTACAACGGCGCGCCCATCAAAACCGTACTGGGTACCTGCGTTTCCAACTCCTTCCGCATCGGCGGACTGGCCATTCTGATCGGCACGGCGGTTGGCCTGCTGCTGGGCATCTGCGCCGCCCTGAACCGTGGCAGGTTTCTGGACGGCTTTTGCACCGTGTTCTCCATCATCGGCGTCTGCGTGCCCAGCTATGTGTTTTTGATCTTTCTGCAATACTATTTTTCGTATAAGATCCCGTTTTTCCCCTACTTCTTCGACATGAACCGCTTTTTGTTCTCCTCCATTCTGCCCTCCCTCTCCCTGAGCCTGTTCACCATGTCCACGGTGGCCCGCTTCACCCGGAACGAGATGGTGGAGGTCATGGACAGCGACTATGTGCGTCTGGCGGAGTCCAAGGGCATCTACGGCTCCCATCTGGTTTGGAAACACGTGCTGCGCAACGCCCTGATTCCCATCGTCACCGTGCTTGCTCCGCTGATCGTGGACCTGCTCACCGGCGCGCTGGTGGTGGAGAAGATCTACGGCATCAACGGCATCGGCAAGCTCATGGTGGACGCCATCGCCGGAGAGGGCGTGGACTACAACTATGTGCTGGCCCTGGGCATTTTGTACTCCTCCCTGTACATCGGCATCATGCTTGTGGTGGACGTGCTGTACGGCATTCTGGACCCGCGCATCCGGGTCAGCGCAAAGGGGGACGCATAAATGAGCATGCAGAAAAAGCCCGTCCAGGCCGCAGGCCCGGCGCGGACAGAATATACGCCTCAGCCGGGGGATTTCGAGTTCCTCACCGGCCGGGACATCACGGTGGACCGGAACTTCGCCTCCATGAGCTACTGGAAAGGCGTGGCCATCCACTTTTTCCGGAACAAACGGGCCGTGGTGGGGCTCATCATTGTGGCGGTCATCACATTCCTGGCCATCTTCGGTCCCGGTATGAACGAGTACGGCTACAAGGACATCGTCTCCGCCACGAATGCCGACGGCAAGCAGATTGTTGCCGGCAGCATCTCTCCCCGCATCGCCGGGGTCATCGGCAAGCAGGACGGCAACCCTCTGTTCAAGGACCGGACGTTCCTGTTCGGCACCGACACGCTGGGGCGGGACCTCTGGACCCGGACCTGGTACGGGGCGCGGGTCAGCCTGATCATCGCCTTTGTCACCATCATCATCGACATGATTATCGGCATGAGCTACGGCCTGATCTCCGGCTACTTCGGCGGAGGCGCGGACGCGGTCATGCAGCGCTTCGTGGAGATCGCCAACAGTGTGCCCAGGCTGGTCATCGTGTCCGTGCTGGCCATCTTCATGCCCAAGGGCATGGGACTGGTCATCGTGGCGCTGCTGCTGACCGAGTGGATCGGCATGAGCAAGATCGCCCGGGCCGAGATGCTCAAGCTCAAGGAGCAGGAGTATGTGCTGGCCAGCCGCACCCTGGGCGCGGGCAGCTTTCACATCATCTTCAAGCAGATCCTGCCCAACACCATCGGTCCCATCATCACCCAGGTGATGTTCTCCATCCCCACGGCCATCTTCACCGAGGCTTTCCTGAGCTTCGTGGGCGTTGGCATTGTCCTGCCACAGTGCTCCATCGGCTCTCTCATTGAGGACGGCTTCAACAACATCACCACGCTGCCCTATCAGATCCTGCCGCCCATCGTCGTGCTGGCGCTGCTGATGCTGGGCTTCAACTTCATCGGCGACGGCTTCCGGGAGGCGCTTGCCCCCAAGCTGGAAGATATGTAAGGGGGGCGAAGCAAAATGCCAGAAATGCGAAACCCGAAGGCCATTCTGGAGATGCGGGACCTGGACATCAGCTTCCGCACCAACGCCGGCAGCATCCACGCCATCCGGGGCGTGAACCTGGATCTGCAAAAGGGCGAGACCGTCGCCATCGTGGGCGAGTCCGGCTCCGGCAAGTCCGTCACCGTCAAGGCGGCCACCGGCCTGCTGGATTCCAACGCCACCGTGAACCGGGGCGAGATCCTCTACCGCTGCGAGGAAAACGGGAAGACGGAGGTC
>JAFTBW010000113.1 GCA_017455015.1 Oscillospiraceae bacterium
GAGGGCGTTTTCTTTCCAAACTGCAACGAGGTCAAATCAAAAAAGAATGGAAACTGTTCAGAGTTGAACAAAACGAAACCCTTTGGGAAAAATGACGGAGAAAAGCGTGATTCCGAAACGCCAGGTACTTCAATGGCTTTTGGCTGTTCGTGCATTTGGCGCGGAAGGAACTTCAACAAAATTTTTATTTTGTTGAAGTATTAGGAAGAAAACAAATCCATCATGCGATTCTCACAACCTTGCGTTTCGCGCAACGGAACCGGGAAACGATTTGTCCCTCTTTTGCCCTCCCCCGTCGTGACCGGTCATAAGTCGCAGACGCAGGGACATTGCTGCTGCGCATCCGGTGCGCCGGGTCGTCGCGCCCTACCGAGGCGGGTGCGGATTCGCCGGACGCTGGCGCTGATCCGGGTGTTGCCGCCGGAACGCCTGACTTGGCCGGTTCAAAGTCCCAAACCTGTAAGAGAGGGCCAAACCCACGGCTTTTTCCGTTGGTTTGGCCCTCTCAAATATGGTTGAGATCCCTGTGTTCCTCAACCCCTGCCGGAGCTGCGGATTCGCCTGGGGATCGGTTCAGACGGACTGACGCCTCCCTTTTCGTCGCATCCGAACGCCCAGGGTCAGGCACAGAAGCCCGGCTGCGGCGAGGATGGGGACCGGCCACCAGAGCTGTCCGGTCTGCGGGAGCGGGCCTAAGGGCACGTCCTCATCGTCGATCATGGTATCCTCATCCAAGTCCTCGTCGTCCGGATCCTCCGGGTCAACGGAGGGCTCCGGACCGTGCGGCTCCGTGGGGTGGGGCGTGGGCACGACGCTGGGATTCGGTCCCGGCGGATAGGAGGGCGAGGGCGTGATGACCGGTTCGGTCGGTTTCCCGGTCGGCGTCGGCTCTGTGCTGGGCGTCGGCGTCGGCTCTGTGCTGGGCGTCGGCGTCGGTTCCCCGGTCGGCGTGGGTCTGGGTCCGGGACCGGGGAGAGATTCGTTCTCATAGACCAGCTCCTCGATCTTGCCCTCCGCGTTGGGCTGGGCGAAGACCGCCGCCAGCAGCTCCGTTCCGTCCTGGCTGAGCGCGGCGGTGACGTAGATCGTGTAGACCCTGGCATCATAGCGCCGGGTTTTGGAGTTCCGGTCCAGCAAGCGCACGGTGAAGACGTGTCGCCCCACGCCGGAGACGCTGAAGCGCAGGACGCCCTCGCCGTCGGCGGCCAGGAGCGCCCGTGCCTGCTCCGCGCCCGCCGCGTCGTAGAGCGCCACCGTGCAGCCGGGGCCGGTGCAGCGCACGGGCAGGGCCAGCTCCGTCCGGTCCGCGTCGGCCCGGGCGGGGACGGCCCCCAGCGCCAGCAGCAGCGCCAGCAACAGCGCCCACAGGTGCGGGGCGATATGCAATTGAAGCGCGGGCTTTGCCATGCTTCCTCACTCCACAATCAGGATTCCCAGCACCAGAAGCCGGGAGGAAAAAGTGTCGCCGTGGCAGGTGGAGAGGGCCAGGACGCGGCCCTCCGCCGTGGGCGGGACATAGATCTCCGCGCACTCCTCCGCGTAGGCGCGGACCTGCCCGGCGCTCCGTCCCTCGGGGCGGAACAGAATCCGGTCGCTGCCGTCGGCGTGGAGCACCGCGAAAAGCTCACAGCGCCAGACCGCGTCGCCGGTGACCAGCGTACCCGTCCGGTGGGCCTCGAAGAAGGCCCGGTCCAGATAGCGGTCCAGACAGCCGAACATCTTCCCGTGCTCCATGTGGTGGCCGTAGATCACGGAATAGGGGTCGGAGAAGTCCGGCGCGTTGCGGCAGTCCAGAAAGATGGAGCCGCTGAGGGAGAACTCCCCGTAGGGGTCCCGGTTGAGATAGACGAAGTTGTCCTCACCCTGGAGCACGGGGAAGTCGACACCGCTGTCCTCAAAGCAGATCCAGGCCACCTGGTTCTCGCTGATGCGCCGCGTATCCTCCCCGCCCCCTTCCCCGGCTTCGCCCCCGTCCGCAGGCGCGGACAGGGGCCGGTCCAGCCGGGGCTTGTATTGCAGGACGGAGGGGTCGTCGGCCTGGCGGTAGAGCAGCGCGTTGTCCAGCAGGGAATAGCCGCTCACCGCCAGGACCAGCGCGCAAATCAGCAGCACCGCCAGGTCCAGGAGGCGGTCTAAGGTTCGGATGATGTGAGACATCGTTCTGTTTTCGCCGGAAGGCCCGCTGCGGAGAGCGTCCCCGCCTCTCTCCCCGCAGGTGCGGCGGGAGATGGGGCCCTTTCCCTCAGAAGCTGCCGTTTCCGCGGCGCTTGCGGCCCAGCAGCACCACCGCGCC
>JAFTBW010000009.1 GCA_017455015.1 Oscillospiraceae bacterium
GGGCTATGAGATCCGCGGCCTAAAGATCACCAACATCAGCCGGGAGCGGTCCCTCTCCGGCGTGCTGCACAACGTGGACACGGTGAAAAACGTGCTGGCCTCGGAGCGGGTCTCCCGGAAGATCCTGAAGGACTTCCGGCCGGACGCGGTGATCGGCACCGGCGGCTATGTGTGCTACCCGGTGCTCTCGGCGGCGGCCAGGCTCCGTATCCCCACCCTGGTGCATGAATCCAACGCCCTCCCGGGGCTCACCACCCGGATGCTTGCCGACAAGGTGGACGCCATCCTGGTGGGCTTTGAGGAGAGCCGGCAGCACTATCCCGAGCCCGACAAGGTCTCCGTCACCGGTACGCCGGTGCGGGGGGAGTTTTCCCGTTATACCAAGGACAGCGCCAGGGCGGAGCTGGGCCTGGACCCGGCGGAGCCGCTGGTGGTGTCGGTCTGGGGCTCTCTGGGCTCCGGGCACATGAACGGCGTGCTCACCCGGATGCTGCCCCGCCTCCGGGGCCAGCGGCGCTTTCGCATGATCCACTCCGTGGGGAGCCGCGATTACGCGGTCTTTCTCCGCACCCTGGCCGAGGGGAAGCTGGACCCGGCGGAGTGCAACGTGGACGCACGGGAGTACATCTTCGACATGCCCCGGGTCATGGCGGCGGCGGATCTGATCCTTTGCCGGGCCGGGGCCTCCACCCTGGCGGAGCTGACCTATATGGGAAAGCCGGTGCTGATCGTGCCTTCCCCTAACGTGACGGACAACCACCAGGAGAAAAACGCCCGGGTGCTGGAACGGGCCGGCGGCGCCAAGGTCTTCCTGGAGGGGCAGTTCGACGAGGAATCCCTGCTCCGGGAGATCGACCGGCTGCTGGACACCCCGGAGGAACTGGCGTCCATGTCCAAAGCCATGGCCGCCCTCTCCGTCCCCGACGCAACGGACAAAATGGTGGACAAGATCCTGAGCCTGACAAGAAAGTGAACAGAGAAAAGTGAAAAGTGAAGAGTTGAGGTGTCGCCCTCGGCGACGGATTGAAATCTATCACGCCTTCGGTGTGATACCATATTTTCACTGTTCACTGTTCACTGTTCACTCCACACTCTACACTCTACACTTTTCACTCTTCACTTTTCACTCTTCACTCAAATCCCCCTCTGCGCATAGAATGGCCTGATTCTGTGCGCGGGGGGGTATTTTCATGGACATTTGGCGGATCCGAGGCGGCGCGCGTCTGGAGGGGGAGTGCAGCGTGCAGGGCTCCAAAAACGCGAGCCTCCCGATCCTGGCGGCCTGCCTTCTCTGCCCGGGGACGGTGGAGCTCCGGCGGGTGCCCCGGCTGCGGGACGTGGACGCGGCGCTGCAGATCCTGGAGCATCTGGGCTGCCGGGTGCGGCGGGAGGGAGACCAGGTGTACATAGACGCCTCCGGCGTCAATGGCTGTGAGATCCCGCCCGCGCTGATGGAGCGGATGCGCTCCTCGGTGATCTTCATGGGGGCGCTGCTGGCCCGCTGCGGCCGGGCGCGTCTGAGCCTGCCCGGGGGCTGCCGGCTGGGAAAGCGGCCCATCGACCTGCATCTGCTGGCGCTGCGGCGCCTGGGCGCGGAGATCGAGGAGGAGGACGGGGAGATCCGCTGCCGCCCGTCAAAGCTCCGGGGCGCCAGCATCCGCCTGCCCTTTCCCAGCGTGGGGGCCACGGAGAACGCGCTGTTGGCCGCCTGCGGCGCCGAGGGGGAGACTCTGATCCGCGGAGCCGCCCGGGAGCCGGAGATCGTGGCCCTGCAGGACTTCCTGCGCGCCCTGGGCGCCCGGGTCGAGGGGGCTGGCACGGCCACGCTGCGCGTTTCCGGCTTCTCTCCCCGCGCCTCCGCCCGCTTCCGCATCCCGGCGGACCGGATCGCCGCATCGACCCTTTTGTGCGCCTGTGCCGGCTGCGGCGGAAAACTTTGCCTGAAAGATTGTGATCCGGGACATTTTTCTACCGTTCTCCACTTCCTAAATCAGGCGGGCTGTGTTATAATACAAAAACACGACCGGGTGACCCTGTCCTCCGCCGGGAGGCTGCGGGCTGTGGGCCCCGTCGTCACCGCGCCCTATCCCGGCTTTCCCACCGACGCGCAGCCTCTGTTGATGGCGGCGCTGCTGCGGGCGGAGGGGGAGAGCGTCTTTCGGGAGACGATTTTTGAAAACCGCTACCGGCAGGTGCCCGCCCTGCGGAGGCTGGGCGGCTCCGTCCTTCTCTGCGGAAGAGAGGCCCGGGTCCGCGGAGTGGAGAGGCTGCGCGGCGCGGCGCTGGACGCCACGGATCTGCGCGGCGGCGCCGCCATGATCCTGGCCGGCCTTGCCGCCGAGGGGGAGACCCTGCTGCGGGACGAGGGACACCTTGCCCGCGGATATGAGAATTTTGACGCCTGCCTCCGGGATCTGGGGGCGGATCTGAGCTTGAAGCACGAAGGAGATTGCCATGGCATTTTCGTTCAAAGCACCCAAAATCACGGATGAGGAGGAGCGCAGCGGCTTTATGCGCGCCCGCCGTCGGGCCTTCAGCGGACCGCTGATGTTCGTGGTGGTGGTCGTGGCCGCCATTTTTGTGATGAGCGTGCTCTTCCGCGTGGAGGACATCCAGGTGGTGGGCAACCACCATTATACGGCGGAGGAGATCATCCGTGCGGTGGACATTGAGGAGGGCGACAACCTCTTCTTCTTCGACCGCTTTGCCGCCGTGGGCCGCGCCTTTTCCAAGCTCCCCTATATCGAATCGGTCACCATCGAGCGTAGCCTGCCCAACAAGGTTGTCATCACCGTGGAGGAGACCACGGCCCTGGCTTATCTGCAGCTGGGCGAGGAAAAGTGGACCCTGGACCACAACTGCAAGGTCCTGGGCAAGGCTGCCGAGGGGGAGGAGGAGAGCCTGCTGCCCGTGGTGGGCATGCGCCCCGGCACCCTGATGATCGGCGAGATCATGGAGACCGAGGACGGCGACCTCGCGCCGGTGGAGTATCTGGCGGAGGTGCTGGATCAGATCGAGGCCCGCGGCCTCACGGATCAGGTCACGCGGATCGACTTCACCAATCCTGAGAGCCCTGAATTCGATTACGGCGGCCGCTTCACCGTGGTGCTGGGCAAGCGGGAGAACGTGGAACACAAGTTCGGTATGTTTGTGACGGTGCTGGGAATGCTGAAGGAGGGCGACGTGGGAGTCATCGACGTTTCCGACGGGACGAAGGCCCATTTCAGCCCCAACTGAGGTCTGGGGTGACAAAACGCTTACAAAAAATAAAAAAATCTATTGACCGTGGCTAAAAAATGGTTTAATATAATCGAGAGCTGTTATAGCCGCTTGAATGGATAAAGATACGAGAATATACAGGAGGCAAAACTTATGGATTTCAGAGCCGAAGCAGGTCCCGAAAATGTTGTGACCCTGAAGGTCGTCGGCGTCGGCGGCGCCGGCAACAATGTTGTGAATCGCATGGTGAAGGCCGGCACCCAGGGTGTTGAGTTCATCGCCATTAATACGGACAGGCAGGCCCTCGCGGTCTCCAATGCCGATCAGAAGCTGCAGATCGGCGAGAAGATGACCCACGGCCAGGGCGCCGGTTCCGATCCCGAGATCGGCAAGCGCTCCGCTGAGGAGAGCCGCAACAATATCGCCAAGACCATCGAAGATGCGGACATGGTCTTCATCACCGCCGGTATGGGCGGCGGCACCGGCACCGGCGCTGCTCCCACCGTGGCGGAGATCGCCCGGGAAGCGGGCGTCCTCACCGTCGGTGTGGTGACC
>JAFTBW010000114.1 GCA_017455015.1 Oscillospiraceae bacterium
CGGATTTCTGCCAGCCATTTCGCCAAAGCGCGGATCTCTTCTTCGCTGTCGTTCTCTCCGGGGACCAGCAGCGTGGTAACCTCCACATGTATTTGTCCCGCCGCAATTTCGATAGAGCGCTTCACGGTCTCCAGATCGCCGCCGAGCCTGTGGTACCAGTCGTTTTGAAAACCTTTGAGGTCGATGTTCGCTGCATCGATCCACGGCTGCAGTTCTCTCCACGGTTTTTCGGACACTGTCCCGTTGGTCACCAGCACGTTGGCCATGCCCTTCGCCCGCACCAGCGCGGCGCAGTCCCGGACATATTCGTAACCGATCAACGGCTCGTTATAGGTAAAGGCCACGCCGATGTTTCCCCGCGGCTTCAGCTCCTCCGCCAGCGCCGCAAGTTCTGCCGGGGACAGCTCCCGGACCGGCAGCGCCCCCACCCCCGCCATGGAAATTTCATGGTTCTGGCAGAAGGGGCAGCGCAGATTGCAGCCAAAGCTTCCGACAGACAAGATCATGCTTCCCGGATGAAAACGCCGTAACGGCTTCTTCTCAACGGGGTCCAAAGCGAGGCTGGTAAGCCTGCCATAGTTCAGCGGCACGATATCCCCGCCCCTGCCGGCCCTTGCGCGGCAGAAACCCGTCTGCCCCTCCGCCAGACTGCAATGATGAAAGCAAAGCTCACATTTCATGCGCATACCTTCTGTTATGTGTGGCGCACCACCTCAAAGCGTTCCAGCGTATACGGCTGGTTCGCGGCGATGCCGCCCTTCTGCCGCGCGATGTCGATCTGCTGTTCGACAGTATCCACGCCGTCCAGGTCCGGCAGCAGCAGGCCGCGCTTCCGGCCATGGGTCACAATCACACCGTAGCGCTTTACGTCCAGCTCCGCTGGGGAACTGATTTTCTCCGGTTCGCGCAGCACATCCACGTTGTATTCCAGCGTGTCCAGCTCCGCCACCGTCACCGGGGAAAAGCGCGGATCTCCCGTCCCGGCGGAAACGGCGTTCCGTACGATCTCCTCCGCCAGCGTGGGAGCGGTGGGCCCGATCGTTCCGATGCAGCCCCGGAGCCGGCCGTCAACGTGCAGCGACACGAAGGCCCCGGCGCGGCGGGAGGTCAAGTCCTGCGGAAGTCCCTCCGGCAGCGCCGGCAGCCGTTTCCCCGTCCGCACATAGGTTTCCAGCGACAGCCGCGCCAGAGACACATAGGCGTTCTCCCCCGCCTTGCGCTCTGCAAGGCGTTTTTTCCGCGCCGTCTCATATTGCGCGCCAAAGCGGCGGTTCTCGTCCGCTCCCGTCACCGTGAACACCGCCACGCCGTAGCCCACGCCGAAGGGTCCCTCGTGGCTCAGCACTTCCGGTTTCACTGCGAGGCCGTCCAGCGCCCCGGCCATGATTTGGAAGGAGCGCTGTCCGCACTCCGCCGCCCGGTCGCAGAGCTTCCCGTCCATCGTCAGAAGCCGCAGAAAATCTCCCTTGGCCATGATCTCCGTGACCTGGCGGTCGTATTCCGGCCCCTCCGGCGCGAAGCCGTAAGGTCCGTCCGATTTGAGCTTGTGAGACAGATCGCCGCTGGCGATGAAAACCGCCCGGCGCCCCAGCGCCTCAACGGCCTGCGCGACACACCGGCCCAGGCGGTAATGCGTCAGCGGGGACAGGCCGGATAAGCCGATCCGCAGAATTGGACAACTCACCCCAGCCTCCCGGAGGAAGTAGAGCGGGATAAAGGTCCCGTGATCCAGCCGCGCGTCCCGCTCTCCCATTGTCCCGGCGGGAATGCCGGCGGCCTCCGCCCGGCGGATCAGCTCGGCGCGGAGCTCTGCGTCGTATTCCGCCTCTATTCTCGCCTGCGGCGCGCGAAACGCGGACATGTCGCCGAAAGTGGAGTTACCGGGCGAGATGTGAAAATAGTCCGCATACATCACGACGTGCGGCGTCGTAACGATCAGCGTCTCCGGCTGCCACGCCGCGACCCGCAGAGCGGCAACACGGTAGGCATTGATCGTGGAGCGGATATTCTTCTCCTCTCCCTTCCCTACCGCTGGAATGATCAGCGGCGGGTGGGGTACGATGACGGAGCCTGTCATTGACACTGTAC
>JAFTBW010000010.1 GCA_017455015.1 Oscillospiraceae bacterium
CTCGTGGAGGAGTTTGAAAAGCGCTTCCACTGCCGCTTCTGAGGGGGAAAAGACGTGTCAAATCTGCAAACCTACAACAAGCTGTTCCGGGAGACCTTCGCCCTTCGTGACGCGGAGCTGCCGGAGGCGAAATACCTGCGCACCAAGCTCTGGGACTCCCTGCACCACATGGAGCTGATGAGCGCGCTGGAGGAGGCTTTCGGCATCAGCCTGAACACGCTGGACGTGATGGACTTCTCCAGCTATGAGACCGGAAAAACGGTCCTGGCAAAGTACGGCGTCGAATTGTAAGAATGATTGGAGTGGCCTATCCCTCCCCGATTGGGGGAGGGATAGTGTGCGCCGCCGATACCTGGGAGGTGGATGGCCTCACCCACCACCGCCCCTGCGGGGCGGCGGTCCCCCGGTCGCTTCGCGCCTCTTTTGCCGGAAAACATGCCCCCGGCATGTTTTCTGACCGGCAAAAGTCCCTTGCGGGGGAGGGAAAAAGCGGAAATACCATTGAAATTGGGAAAATAATGAAGTTGTTTGCGTTTGCAAATCAGAATCCGGAGGCAATTCTCGCCCGCTGCGGCGCAGGGGAGACGCTGCGCTATGGGGAGATCGGAAAAGCGGAGGCGCTGCTGGCGCGCCAGACCGGCAGGGCGCTTATCTTTCTGCTGTGCCGCAACACGCCGGGGACGCTGCTGACCTATCTCGGCGCGATAAAAGGTCCCGCCGTCCCCCTGCTGCCGGACGCGGCGGCCCCCGCGGAGCTTCTGAAGCCGCTGGCGGAGCGCTACCGGCCCGCCTGGCTGGCCCTGCCGGAGGATCTGGCGGCAAAGGCCGCTGCCCTGTGTCCGGCTGCGGAGGAGCGGGGGCGGGTCCGGGACTGCGTGCTGCTCCGGACCGGCTGGGAGGGCCCCGCGCTGGACGAAGGGCTGAAGCTGCTGCTCACCACCTCCGGCAGCACGGGCAGCCCGAAGCTGGTGCGGCTGAGCGCGAAAAACCTGGATGCCAACGCCCTGTCCATCGCGCAATACCTGGAAATTGACCGGGACGAGCGCCCGCTCGCCAGCCTGCCTATGCACTACTCCTACGGGATGAGCGTGATCCACAGCCACGTCCTCACGGGGGCCGCGCTGCTGCTGACATCGCGCACGGTCCTGGAACGGGAGTTCTGGCGATTTGCGGAGGCGGAGGGAGCGACCTCCTTTGCGGGCGTACCCTATACCTATGAGATGATGGACCGTCTCCGCATGAGAGAGCTGTTCCCGGACTCCCTGCGCACGCTGACCAAGGCGGGCGGACATCTGCGGGAGGACCTGCAGCGCCGCTATGCCGGGTGGTGCCGGGATACCGGGCGGCGCTTTTTCGTCATGTACGGGCAGACGGAGGCATCGCCGCGCATGAGCTACCTCTCCCCCGCCCTCTCCCTGGAGAAATGCGGCGGGATCGGCTGCGCGGTGCCGGGCGGAAGGCTGTCCCTCATCGACGAGTCCGGCGGCGAGATCACTGCCGCAGGCAGGACCGGAGAGCTGGTTTACGAGGGGGACAACGTCTGTCTCGGTTATGCGCAGACGCGGGAGGACCTGCTGCGGGGGGACGAGAACCGCGGACGGCTGTATACGGGGGATCTGGCCTGGCGGGACGCAGAGGGCTGCTATTTTCTGGCCGGGCGGAAGAGCAGGTTTCTCAAGCTGGCCGGGAAGCGGTTCAGCCTGGACCGGCTGGAGCAGCTTTTGGAGGAGC
>JAFTBW010000115.1 GCA_017455015.1 Oscillospiraceae bacterium
ATCACGCCGCCCACGAGCGCGCCCAGGCCAAAGAAAAGCCAGTTCATGCCGGATCACCCCCCTTCGGAAAGTCCATCCTGAAACTGACCTGTTTGCCGTCGTCCACCAGGTATACGGTGGCGTCATAGGTCTTGCCGGTCCTGGGTGAGTAGCAGCCCGTGAGCTGTACCTTGCCGTCCTCCAGAAGCGCCGCCGCTGCCTTCTTCGTCAGCTGCTGCTTCTTGGCGGTGAAGAACCTGCTGTCTTTCCACAGGGCAAAGCTGCAAGCCCGGTCCTCGCAGAAGAATCCCGGCTTTTTCTCCACCACGTTCTTGCCGCATCGGGGACATTTACCGATGATCTCCCGGTCAGACGGGAACAGCACCTCCGCGCCGGGGATGGGCTTGTAGGTCCGAATCAGCTCTCGGAGCATGGCGGCAATGCCCTCCATGAAGTCCTCCGGGGCCAGCTCGCCGTGCTCAACCTCCTTCAACCAGTGTTCCCATTCCGCGGTGAGTAGCGGCGATTGCAGGGATTCCGGCAGCACGGTGATGAGCGCCGTACCCAGAGCGGTGGGGAGCAGCGCCGTGTTCGTCTTCGCCCTGCTGCGCTCCACAAAGCCGGAGGATACCAGCTTTTCCAGAATGGCGGCGCGGGTGGCGGGGGTGCCGAGGCCTTTTCTCTCGGCCTCTTCCGGCATGTCCCCTGCCCCGGCTGTCTCCATGCCGCTGAGCAGCGTGTCCTCGGTATAGTGCCGGGGCGGGGTGGTCTTGCCCTCCTTGACCGTGGCGGCGGTGACTTGCAGCACCTGGCCCTCCGTGAGTTCCGGCAGCGTGTGCTCCCGCTGCTGCTGTGCGTAGACCTTCCAGCCGGGGTCCTGTACCGTTTTCCCCCTGGCCGCGAAGCTGTGCCCGCCGCAGCGCAGCTCTATGGCGGTTTCCGTATAACAATAGGAATCCGAGACCGCCCGGAGCAGGCCCAACGCCGCCAGCTTCAGAACCTCCCGTTCCCCCAGAGTCAGGGCGTTCAGGTCCGCGCGCCCGGCGCTGAGGGTGGGTAGGATTGCGTGGTGGTCGCTGACCTTTTTGCTGGCGCAGACCTGCCCCGCGTTGACGTGCGCGGGTTCTGCCAGACCGCATACGGCGGCGGCCGCCGCCACATACGCCGGGACCTTTTCTTCCATATCGTCGGTGAGAAAGCGGCTGTCCGTCCGGGGATAGGTGCAAAGCTTCTGTTCATAGAGGGCTTGCAGATAGTCCAGCGTCTGCTGGGCCGTATAGCCCAGCGTGCGGTTGGCGTCCCGCTGGAGGCTGGTCAGGTCGTAGAGCGCTGGGGGCTTTTCGCTTCGCTCCCGGCGCTCGATGCGTGTCACCGTCGCCCTGTTTTCACAGTCCGCCGCGACAGCGTCCGCCGCGCTTCGGTCTTTCAGGCGCTCCGTGGTGGCCGGAAAGCCGCAGTCCAGTTGGACCGTGTAGAAGGGCTCCGGCAGGAAAGCCGCAATCTCCGCTTCCCTCCGGACCAGCATGGCCAGCGTCGGGGACATGACCCGTCCGATGTGCAGGGTCCGACCATAACGCAGGGAGAAATAACGGGTGGCGTTGATCCCCACCAGCCAGTCCGCCTTTGCCCGGCAGAGGGCGGATTGGTACAGGCCGTCATAGTCCCCGCCGGGGCGCAGATTTTGAAAGCCCTCCCGGATCGTCCCGTCCTCCATGCTGGAGATCCAAAGGCGCTTCACGGGTTTCGTACAGCCCGCCAGCTCGTAGACAGTGCGGAAGATCAGTTCCCCCTCCCGTCCGGCGTCGCAGGCGTTGACCACCTCCGAAACGTCCGGGGCGCGCAGCAGCTCCCGCAATACGGCAAACTGCTTCTGCTTGTCCGGAACAATGGTAAATTGAAAGGGGTCCGGGAGGATGGGCAGGTCCTGCAGCCTCCATTTGGCGAAATCGGGATGATAGGCCGAGGCGTCGGAAAGCCCCGCCAGGTGGCCGAAACACCAGGAGACGATAGAGCCGCCCCCGGACAGGTAGCCCTCGTGCCCTTTGGTCGCCCCGATGACGGCGGCGATGCTCCGCGCCACGCTGGGCTTTTCCGCGATGACAAGTTGGTTCAATGATTTGCCTCCTTTCGGGCATGGAAAAAGGCAGCCCCGCAGGACTGCCTTGCTATGTGTGAGCATGGTACGCAGTTTATACGCGCTCGTCCTCACCTTCGGCTGTCTGTCCTTCCGTCTCATCCGGCTCAAACTCATATTCCGCGTCCTCCTCCCCGAATTCGTATTCGCTCAGGTCGGTATCGCCTTTGGTCTTTGGTTTCCCCGACGCGATCCACTTGCGGAAAAAGTAGACCGCGCCGCCGCCCAGCGCCAGGAGCAGGACAAGCGCCAGCGTGGGATGGATCGCGCCCTTCGTCGGCTGAGGCTCCGGCTCCGCGCCTTCCGGGCTTGCCGTGGGCTCCGGTTTCGCTTCTTTGCCGAGGCATTCGCGCAGATTGACCGCGCAGACCGGGCAAGTGGTGTCCACATGCCCGACGTAGCAGCGTTCCCGGCAGGTGCAGACGGCGGGCGGTTCCGTGGCCGGGCTGTCCATCAGGGCCAGAAGGTCGGCTTCGTCCACCAGGTTCAGGAAATAGACGTTCTCCCGGTCGGCTGCCCGGTCGACGATGAGGAAAAAGTAGTTGCCGCTTTTGCTCTGGACCGTGAGGAACTGCTTGCCGATGCTGTTCCCGTCCTCGTCCAGGCCGGAATAGCGGAAATCGTCGATGAGTGACAGATTGCCGTCCGGGGTAAAGGCTTCCGTCAGGCTGCTCAGCAGGTTGCGGAGCGCGAGGTTTGTATCCTCGTCGTCGTCCTCCACTGGAAACGCAAACAGCGGCTGATCCCGTTTGGAATCTCCGCCGTAGGCAAAGGCCGTGAGGGACATGGCCGCCGCGCAGAGCAGCACGGTCAGCAGCGCCAGGAGGGCGCGAAACTTACCATGCCGCATCTTCGACTTCCTCCTCTTCAGTCACGGCGGGTGCGGCGTCGCGCAGACGCTGCATCAGTTCCGCGAAGTCCTCCAGGCTGAGACCCTGGGCGCGGACCAGGCCGATGATGTCGGTGTTCTCCAACGCCAGGATCTGCTTTTCCAGGTCCCGACCTCGGGCGCTGAGTCTGCTGATCTTCGCTTTGAGTTTTGCGTGCTCCTCCCGGAGCCTTGTGATTTTTGGATTCATGAAAACGCTTCCTTTCTTAGGGCAGGCGTCCGTAGCCTGCAAAGTGTTGCTGCCAATAGCTGGCGCTGAGATGGGTGTAGGAGATGGGGTCGCCGCAGTGGAGCATGACATCGTTGCCGACGTAGATACCCACATGGCTGATTCCCGGCGTGTCATAGGTGCCCCGGAAGAACACCAGGTCGCCGGGGCGGGCATAGGCGGAGGGGATCGGCGTACAAAGCGCGTACAGCCCGTCCGTGGTCAGCCGCCCCACGTTCCAGCCGCTGTGATTGAGGACCCAGGACACGAAGCCGGAGCAGTCGAAAGAGGTGGCGGGACTGGATCCGCCCCACACATAGGGATAGCCCAGATACTTCTCCGCCTCGGTGATGATGGCCGCAAACCGCGCATCGTCCAGGAGTGTCTCTGGAATGTCATAGCCCCCATAACCGCTGCTGTACCGCGCCACATAGGGCGAATCCGGGAACAGGTCGTCGCGGTTGCCCAGGGTACCCATATAGGCGGCGTACAGGGCCAGCTGATCCTCGTCCAGCACCGTGGCCGGGAGGTGGGAGAGATCGGCGTTTTCCAGGGTGATGGAGCAGATGGAATAGCTGTAGGGCGTCTCGGTTTCGGTCTCGCCGCCCGCGTCATCGATTAAAGTCTCTGTCCGATAGCGGGTCTCCGTCGTCACCTCGACCCGGAGACGGTATTGCAGATCAAAGAGCGTCTCCAGCGTGTCCGTCACGTCCTCCAGCGTCCACGCGCCGCCTTGCCATGCGGTGAGAATGGAGATCAGCACATAGGGGTCGTGGCCGATGCTGTCCAGCGCGTAGCGGTATTCGTCATAGTCGTGGCTGTCCTCGTAGCCGTCCAGGCGGGCTTCCAGCGCCGTCTCCATGGCGCAGTAGGCGCGCTCCGCGCCGCGCATGGGCGCGTCCTCGGAGGGATAGCTGCTGCCCGCCACGACCGAGCCCGCGCCTTGCAGCATGACGGCGCAGGAGGAAAAGACGCTCAGCAGAAAGGCCAGCAGCAGGCCAAGGACGCCGACGATCACAAAGCCCTTTCCATGGCGGCGGACAAACGCGCCGGTCTTCTCTGCCGCAGCCCTAGCCGCCTCCGCCGCTCTCGCTGTGACCTCCTCCGTCTGCTTGCTCCTGCCCGCTTTTGTGGCGACGTACTGTCTGCGAATGGCCTGCCGCTGCTGCCATCTGGAGGAGGGATTGCTGGCAGACGGCTCCGGTTCGGTCTGTTCTGTGTTCTTTTCCGTTCCATGGCGATGAAGTCGGAGCTGCCGGACGCGGGAGGCGGACTCCGCCAGCCGTGTCCCATATGCCGCCCCGCGTTCTGTGGCTTGCACGGCATCCAGCGCTGCGTTGTCGTCCTGTTGCTGCCGGACAGACACGGAACCGACATGTGCCGGTACGGTCTTGACCGCATGGGTCAGTCTGGACGGCAGCTTTCGTTCCGAAAACCGCAACCTGGTTCTGACCGTTCCGGTGTCAGTGTCCTGGGTGTACTGTTTTTCAGGCTTCTTTGTCTGCGCTTTGTCCGCTTTTTTCGCCTTTCGGACGGGCTTTCCCTCATGCGGCGCGGCCTGTTCCTCCGC
>JAFTBW010000116.1 GCA_017455015.1 Oscillospiraceae bacterium
ACCTGGACATCGCCTCCCGGGAGTGGATCGAGGATGCGGTGGAGGACTACGGCGGGGCGCTGCTCTTCGTCAGCCACGACCGCTGGTTCATCGAGCGCTTTGCCAACCGGGTCTGGGAGCTGAGCGGCGGGGAGATCACGGACTACCGGGGCAGCTTCACCCAGTTCCGGGAGTACAAGGCCCGGCAGCAGTCCATCAACCTGGCGGCGGTCCATAAGGCGGAAAAGGAGAAGCCCGCCCGGCAGCAGGAAAAGCCGAAGCCCAAAAGTCAGGCCCGCCGGCTGACCGTCCTGGAGCAGGAGATCGGCAAGCTGGAAAAGCAGCTCGGCGAACTGGATGCCCAGGCGGAGGAGTTTTCCAGCGATTACCAGAAGCTGATCGACATCGAGGAGCGGAAAACGCCCCTGCGGGAGAAGCTGGACGAGCTCTACGCCCAGTGGGAGGTCCTGGCGGAATGAGAGAGCGGGTTTTTGCCCCAAAGCACGCCCCTATCCGGCTGGCTCTCGCGATCGGGTGCTTTGCTGCGGCGGCGTTTTTCCGGTTTGCCCTGTTGGGCTACAGCACGACGGCGCTGCTGTTTGCCGCTTTGGGCGTTTTGGTGCTGCTGTATCTGTACTTGCCCAGGGCGGCGAAAATCGTTCTCACGGCGCTCGTCGCCCTTGGCCTTTCCATATTCATCTGTGCGGAGATCCCGGTGATTCGGGCATCCTCCGGGGACGGGGATGTGGACGCGGACTACGCAATCGTTTTGGGCGCGGGAGTCAACGGCGCGGTGCCATCTCTCACCATGCTGAATCGTTTGGACGCGGCGGAGCGCTACCTGAACGCCCATCCGGACTGCATCGCCGTGGTCAGCGGCGGCATGGGGCCGGGGGAGGACATCACGGAGGCGGAGGCCATGGCCTCCTGGCTGCTGGAGCGGGGGATTTCGGAGCGCCGCATCATTCGGGAGGAGCAGGCCACCAGCACCGCGGAAAATATCCGGTACTCCCTGGCGCTGATCCCGGAACCGGAAACCCGGACCCTGGCGGTTATCAGCAGCGATTATCATCTGTACCGGGCCAAGCTCATGGGGGAAAAGCTGGGCTGCACCCTCTACGGCGTCCCGGCGAAGACCACGCTGCCTGTGCTGCGCGTGAATTATTTCCTGCGGGAGGCGCTGGGCGTGGGACATTTCTGGGTATTCGGGGATTGACTTTATCCCCTCCGGGATGTAAAATCGAAAGGCGAGCGGGCCGAGCGGCCGCGGGCGCATTCCGAAAGGATGCGCGTGAGGAAAGTCCGGGCTCCATAGGGCAAGGATAACGGGTAACGCCCGCCAGGGGTGACCCTCGGACAAGTGCAACAGAGATATACCGCCTCGGGAAACCGGGGTAAGGGTGGAAAGGCGAGGTAAGAGCTCACCCGCCGCGTGGAGACACGTTGGCGCTGTAAACTCTATCCGGAGCAACGCCGTGGAGGAACACAAAGGCCGGCCCGGCCGTTCCGAGGAGGCGGCTTGAGCCCGCCGGCAACGGCGGGCCACAGATAGATGGCCGTTTAAGACAGAACCCGGCTTACAGACCCGCTCGATCGGATGGGGGCGCTTTCGCGTCCCTGTCTGATATTATTGTTCTTGCCTTTTTGGGGGAAAGCGAATAGAGAAACGGATTTGCGACACGCTCAAGGAGGAATTCATCATGTACAATATTGCGGTTGATCCCATTCTTGCACAGGAAGCGCAGATCGCGTTTCGCGGACACGGAATTGAATTAGGAGATGCTGTTGCGTCTTTTTTGCGCAATTCCATCCGTGAAATGCAAAATATGGAGAACATTTCCAAAGCCGAAATGATGGAAAAGCATCTGCGCGGGTTGGAGGAAATCGAAGCCGGAGGAGGAATTCATCGAACACTTGCGCAGTTAGAGGCAATGACAGGAGATGAATGAGTTCATTTTTTCCTCGAAGCCTGGCAGGACTATCTGTACTGGCAGACGCAGGATCGAAAAACGCTGAAGCGAATCAATGCGCTCCTTGCGTCTATCAGGAGGGACGGTCCTGCGGACGGAATCGGAAAACCTGAAGCTTTGCGAGGCGTTCCGGGCTGGAGTCGGAGAATCAACGAAAAAGACCGTCTTCTCTATCAGGTAACAGACAACGGAGACATTCGCGTGACCTCATTGCGGGGTCATTATGACGATTAGGGGAAAACAACGGAGTAATCCTGTAGCAGGAGGTCCATCGTGTACCGAACCAGACTGGCGGAAAAACTGAAGGAGGCGCTGGGCGCCGTGACCCCCATCGTGGTCATCGTGCTGGCGCTGTCCTTCACCGTGGCTCCCATTCCCAGCGGCGTGCTTTTGGCCTTTCTGCTGGGCGGCGTGCTGCTGGTGGTGGGCATGATGCTCTTTTCCCTGGGGGCGGAGCTGGCCATGGAGCCCATGGGACAGCACATGGGCGCGGAGATCACCCGGACGCGGAAGCTGCCTGTGATCCTGGTCCTGGGCTTCGCGCTGGGCGCGCTGATCACGGTGTCCGAACCTGACCTGCAGGTGCTTGCCAATCAGGTTCAGTCCATCCCCAACAATGTGCTGATTTTTTCCGTGGCCGCGGGCGTGGGGCTGTTCCTGGTGGCGGCGCTGTTGCGCATGTTCTTCTCCATCTCCCTGCGGACCATGCTGCTGGGCTCCTATCTGCTGGTGTTCGTGCTGACGTTCTTTGCGCCCGGGGACTTTCTGGCTGTGGCCTTTGACTCCGGCGGCGTTACCACCGGCCCCATGACCGTGCCTTTCATCATGGCGTTCGGCGTGGGCATCTCCGCCATCCGCAGCGACTCCAACGCCGCCAAGGACAGCTTCGGTCTGATCTCCCTCTGCTCCGTGGGGCCAATCCTGGCGGTGCTGGCTCTGAGCCTGATCTACCACCCGGAGGGGAGCGATTACGCGTCCGCCCTTGTGGTGAATCCCAGCCACTCGGTGGAACTGAGCTGGCAGTTTCTGACAGCGTTTCCCACCTACTTTCGGGAGATCGCCGTGGCGATGCTGCCCATCGCCGTGTTTTTCGGCCTGTTCCAGGTGATAAGGTTGCACCTGCAACGCCCTACCCTGATCCGCATCCTGGTGGGACTGGCCTATACCTATGCCGGATTGGTGATTTTTCTCACCGGCGTCAACGCCGGCTTTATGCCCGCGGGCAGCTACCTCGGTTCCACCCTGGCGGGGCTGAACTTCCGGTTCATCATCATTCCGCTGGGAATGCTCATCGGTTATTTCATCCTGAAAGCGGAACCGGCGGTCTATGTGCTCATGCGCCAGGTGGAGGAGCTGACCGACGGAGCCATCTCCGGCAGGGAGCTGCAGCGGAGCCTCTCCATGGGCGTCGCCATCTCCAGCGGGCTTGCCATGATCCGGGTGCTCACCGGTCTGCCCATCCTTTACCTGATCATTCCGGGCTACGGCATCGCCCTGGGTCTGAGCTTTGTGACGCCGGCGATGTTCACCGCCATCGCGTTCGACTCCGGAGGCGTGGCCTCCGGCCCCATGACTGCCACGTTCCTGCTGCCGTTTGCCACCGGCGCCTGCGTCGCCCTGGGGGGCGACGTGGTCACGGACGCGTTCGGCGTGGTCGCCATGGTGGCGATGACGCCGCTGATCACGATCCAACTGCTGGGCGTGGCCTACAAAATCAAGTCGAAACGCCTTCAGACCGGAGCCGCGGCCACGCCGGAACCGGTCCTGGACGACTACTTTATCATTGAGCTGTAACACCGCACATCAGCGGACCCGGACAAGGGAGGTGACGAGGATTTGTCGGACTTGCACATGATGATCACCATCGGGGATCGGACCAGACTGCCGGACTTTATTGACCTGTACCAGAACCTGGGCGTCGCGGTGAATCTGATCGCCCTGGGCCACGGTACCGCCTCCGGCGCGGTCCTGAACTACTTTGGCCTGGAGAGCTCGGAGAAAGCGATCTGCTTTGCGGTGGTTACGCTGGACTGCTGGAAGACCGTAAAACGGGGCCTGCGGCGGCAATTGCGCATCGACGTGCCGGGGGTGGGCGTGGCTTTCATCGTCCCGCTGAGCAGTATCGGCGGGCGTCGGGAGCTGGCTTTTCTCACCCAAGGTCAGGAGTTTGAAAAAGGGGAGGAGAGTACCTTGCAGGGGACGAATTACGAGCTTTTGGTGGTCATCAGCAACCTGGGCTTCACTGAGCTGGTCATGGACGCCGCCCGGGAGGTTGGCGCACGGGGCGGAACGGTGATCCACGCCCGGGGCACGGGCATGGAGGGCGCGGACAAGTTTTTGGGAATCTCCCTGGCTCCGGAAAAGGACATCACCTTTATCGTTACCCGCACGGTCCATAAAAACGAGATCATGTACGCCATCATGCGGCGGGCGGGCATGGATACCAAGGCCAAGAGCATCATCTTCTCCCTGCCGGTGACGGATACCGCGGGGCTCCGGCTGCTGGACGAGGAGGACGAGGCGGAGACCGAAGCCGAGGCCGAGGCCGGGACGGAAAAGGACGGATAAAAGGTCAAAAAAGACTGTGCGTGTGAAAGCCCGTCACACGCACAGTCTTGTTTGACCTTTTATCCGTCTGCGCCGTCCAGCAGCGCCAGCGCCTGGGGGAAAGGCTCCAGGCTCCGCCGCAGGACGCCGTGCATCTGGGCGATGGCGACGCCGTAGTTCACCATGGGTACACCCGCCGCCCCGGCGGCGCGGACCCTCCGCCCCATCTCCGCCTCGTTGAGCATACAGCCGCCGCAGTGGACCACCAGGGAAACGCCCGTCAGCTCCTCGGGAAATTCTCCGCCGGAGGTAAATATGAACTCCGGCCTCACCCCGGAATAGGCTTCGATCCAGCCCGGCAGCTTCACCGTCCCGATGTCGTTGCACTGGCGGTGGTGGGTGCAGCCCTCGCTGATGAGCACCCGGTCGCCGTCCCGGAGCCGGGAGAGCGCCGCAGCGCCCCGGACAAGCGTGGGCAAGCTGCCCTTGTACCGGGCGAACAGGATGGAGAAGCTGGTCAGCGGGATGTCCGGAGGGGTCTCCTTCGCCACCCTGCCGAAAGCCTGGGAGTCTGTGATGACCAGCCGGGGCTTTTTCGCCAGGGAGGACAGCGTCGCTTTCAGCTCCGTGTCCTGGCAGACGGCGGCGGAGCAGCGGGCGTCCAGCAGGTCCCGGAGCACCTGCTGCTGGGGCAGGATCAGACGCCCCTTGGGGGCGGACTCGTCGATGGGGATTACGAGTACCGCCAGATCGCCGGGGGAGAGCAGATCCGATACCAGCCTGCGCCGGTTGTCTAAGCCCTTTGCAAAGCTTCCCAGCAGCTCCTTGAGGGCGCCCACGTTCTCCCCGGTGGCGGCGCTGACATAGAGGCAGTTTTCCCCCGGCGCTTCGTGCTCCGGCAGCAAATCCGCCTTGTTGTACGCAGTGACAAAGGGCAATTTCCGCTCCCGCAGCAGCTTTTGCAGCGCACGGTCCTCCTCCTGCAAGCCCCGCCGGGCGTCCACCACCAGCACAGCCAGATCCGTTTTCGCCAGAATACGCCTGGCTTTTTCCATGCGCTTTTCGCCCAGAGCGCCCTCGTCGTCCAGACCGGGGGTGTCGATGACCACCACCGGGCCCAGGGGCAGCAGCTCCATGGCCTTTTGCACCGGGTCCGTGGTGGTGCCGGGAACGTCACTGACCACTGCCAGGTCCTGGCCCGTCACCGCGTTTACAAGGCTGGATTTTCCCGCGTTCCGCAGGCCGAAAAAGCCGATGTGTTTTCGCTCCCCGGAGGGGGTGTCGTTCAGTCCCATTTCCCTGTCCTCAGAACCGGAAGTCCCGGCGGTTGGAGGAGCGGATGTCGGCGATGTTCTGCCGGGCGATCTCGCGCACCTTGTCCTTGGGAATACGCTCCAGCTCCCGCTCCACCATGGCGTAGCCGATGCGCTTCGTCTCCGGGGAGGCGTAGTCCTCCAGATACTCGCAGAGGGTCATGAGGGCGTTGGGGTGGCAGCAGTTCAGGATCTGGCCGTTTTTGCACAGGGCCATGAAGCGGTCTCCGGTGCGTCCCGCCCGGTAGCAGGCGGTGCAGAAGGAGGGGATGTGGTCCTGCTCCATGAGCCAGCGCACCACCTCGTCCAGGCTCCGCTGGTCGGAAACGTCGAACTGCTCCGTGTCGTGGGGCCGCTCCGCCTCGGCGTAGCCGCCCACGCTGGTCCGGCTGCCGCCGCTGATTTGGCTGACACCCAGCCGCAGCAGCTTTTCCCGGACGGTCTGGTTCTCCCGGGTGGAGATGATCATGCCGGTGTAGGGCACAGCCAGACGGATGCAGGCGGTGAGCTTGGCGAAGGTGTCGTCGTCGATGCCGCCGTCGAACTCGCCCGGGTCAATGTCGTCGGCTTTCTTCACCCGCGGTACGGAGATGGTGTGGGGGCCGACGCCGTGGACGGCCTCCAGATGCTCCGCATGCATGATGAGGGCGGCGAACTCATACTTGTACAGCTCCAGGCCGAACAGCACGCCCAGGCCAACGTCGTCGATGCCGCCCTCCATGGCCCGGTCGTGGGCCTCGGTGTGGTAGGCATAGTCGTGCTTGGGTCCCGTGGGGTGGAGCTTGAGATAGCTCTCCTTGTGGTAGGTCTCCTGGAACAGGATATAGGTGCCGATCCCTGCCTCCTTCAGCTTGCGGTAGTTCTCCACCGTGGTGGCGGCGATGTTCACGTTCACCCGGCGGATGTCGCCGTTTTTGTGGTGGACGGAGTAGATGGTTTTGATACATTCCAGAATGTACTCGATGGGGTTGTTCACCGGGTCCTCTCCTGCCTCGATGGCAAGGCGCTTGTGTCCCATATCCTGAAGCGCGATGACCTCCGCCCGGACCTCCTCCTGGGTCAGCTTCTTCCGGGGGATATGCTTGTTTTTCAGGTGGTAGGGACAGTAGAGGCAACCGTTGACGCAGTAGTTGGAGAGGTAGAGCGGCGCGAAAATCACGATGCGGTTGCCGTAATAGGCCATCTTGATCTCCTCGGCGATTTCGTACATTCTCTGAATCTTCTCCGGGTTCTCACAGGCCAGCAGCAGGGAGGCCTCCCGGTGGCTGAGGCCGGAGCAGACGCAGCCTGTTTCGGTCTTCTTCGGCCGGGCTTTCTCCAAAATGCTGTCGATCAGCGCCCAGTTTTCCTTGTTTGCCTCCGCCCAGGCGAGGGTTTCCTGAATCTCCCCGTCGTTGATAAACTCCTCCGCTTTCAGGGATTTGGGATCGTAAACAGCCATGTTCTCTGTGTTTCCTTTCAAATCAGTTTCACATCGCCCCGGCCGGCGGCGGGCTCAAAGCCGATGCTCCGGAGCCGCCCGGTGAGGCAGCCCAGGCATTGGGCGGACTCCTCGCCAGTGCAGATTTTGTTGTCGTACAGCTCGTATTTCTTCCGGACCGCCACCGGGGACAGATTGGGCATGACCACGTTTGCCCCGGCCAGGATGCCTTTTTCCCGTCCCTTTGGGTCCAGCGTCCCCAGGGCGGTGGTGGCGGGCAGCAGCACGGGCGGATGGATGAGCCTAATCAGGCTCAGGAGGTACAGGGTCAGCTCCACGCTCCCCGCTGCCTCGTCCCGGAACGGGGTGTCATGGTGTGGGATAAATGGCCCGATGCCGCACATATCCGGCCGGAAGTCCCCGATGAAAACCAGGTCCTTTGCCAGCTCCGCCGGCGTCTGGAACGGAGAACCCACCATAAAGCCGCAGCCCACCTGGTACCCCAGCTCCCGCAGGGCGCGGAGGCAGTCCATCCGGTGCGTAAAGGACATTTCCGGAGGGTGAAGTTTTTCATAATGCGCCCTGTCCGCCGTCTCATGGCGCAGCAGATAGCGGTCCGCTCCCGCCTCGCGCAGCCGGGCAAAGCTCTCTGCTCCCCGTTCCCCCAGAGAGAGGGTGACGGCGCAGTCGGGGTAGGCCGCTTTCAGCTCCGCCACCAGCGGACAGAGGACCTCGTCGGTGTAATACCCGTCCTCGCCCCCTTGCAGCACAAAGGTCCGAAAGCCCAGGCCGTAGCCCTCGGCGGCGCAGTCCAGGATCTCCCGCGGGCTCAGGCGGTAACGCTCGCAGGCGGCGTTGCTCCGCCGGAGTCCGCAGTAGTAGCAGTCGTTTTTGCAGATGCTGCTGATCTCGATCAGGCCCCGGAGGAAGACCCCGTTGCCGTATATTTCCCGCCGGACCCGGTCGGCCTTTCCGGCGGCGGCGGAGGCCAGCTCCGGCGTCCTGGCTTCAATCAGGCGGCGGTATTCCGTCTCGGTCAGACGGTGCTCCGCCGCCAGCTTTTCCAGCAGCGCCTCCGGGGCGGAAAGGCTCATCCCTGGACGGCGGAGTATGCGGTCTTTGCCGTCACGTCCGTCAGAGCGCCGATCTTGCCCGCCAGGGCGGCGATCTCATCCTGGGGCGCGTCCAGGACCACGCTGATGATATTCACGTTCCGCTGCCGGTAGGGGATGCCCATCCGGCCGATGACGTACTGACTGTAGGAGCTGAGCAGCCGGTTCAGATTTTCCACGTCCCCGTTCTGTCCCACGATGATGCTGATGACAGCGACTCTGGATTCCATGTTTTTTACCTCCGTCAAAAAAGAATTTCTGAGAAACAAAAAGCCGCATCTGTTTCCAGATACGGCGAACGCGCTTTCCCGCTTCCTCCCCGGGAGGGGATAGCCTCGTCTCAAGCTGTGCCGTACCTTGCCGTCAGCCCCGTGCTCTGAGAGGCACAGAGGCTTATGATCAGGTCGAGGAAGAATATAGAAGCGCTGCGTTGCCGGCGCTTCTATAGGGAAAATCCACGAACCATTTCTGATTCGTGGATAATCACCTGGTGCGCGAGGGGGGAGTCGAACCCCCACGCCCGGAATGAGCACCGGCACCTGAAGCCGGCGAGTCTACCAATTCCACCACTCGCGCATGTCGTTCCTGACAGCTTCGTCATAATATCACTCCTGGAGCCAAATGTCAAGCTTTTTTTTTCAAATCATATCTTATATCTTTATATCTCATGGGCATGCGGCTGGGCATGCGGCTCAGATTTGCATTGACATTCACAGGGGTTCTGCTATAAAATATGATACAAGCGCGGGACAGGCGATTGTTTCGCAACCGGCACCCTGCGCTTTTTCGCCGTGGACGGCGGCAGCACCGTCCCGGTCTGCGCGGTTGCGGACGGCTGAATGTGAATTTTCTGAAAAAGCTGACACTACCGCATGATGTCCGCTGTGGATGCCGGCTGTTGGGAGGAGTAACGATGATCCTGCTGTTCACGGCTTTGGTGCCGGGGGATGTTTTCCCGGCGGGAAAGCCCGCTGATATTGCCCCATGAAACGAAGAAATCTGGTCATTCAATACAATGCGCCGGTTACCCTGACCTTTGCTCTGCTGAGCTTCGGGGTGCTGGTGCTGCACTGGGTCACGAACGGCGTGTCCACCAGCCGCGTATTCTCCGTCTACCGCTCGTCCCTGGGGGACATTTTGACCTATCCCCGCTTCTTTCTCCACGTCCTGGGTCACGGCAGCCTCGCCCACTACTCCGGGAACATCACCCTGATGCTGGTGCTGGGGCCTGGCCTGGAGGAGCGCTACGGCAGTCAGAACATCCTCTGGGCCATGACCGTGACGGCGTTCGTCTCCGGCCTGCTCCACTGGCTGTTCTTTCCCGGCACGGCGCTGCTGGGGGCAAGCGGCATCGTGTTCATGATGATCCTCATGGCGTCTCTGGGCGGCAGCAGGGGAGGGGGTATTCCCCTGACGCTGATTTTGGTGTTCGTCGTCTACATCGGCGGGGAGCTGTACGACGGTCTGACGCTGCGGGACAACATTTCCCAGCTCACCCATGTGGTGGGCGGCATCTGCGGGGCGGTGCTGGGCATCCTGCTCCGGCGGGGGAGGAAATAGAGCGGCGGTTGACTTGCGGGAAAAAAAGGTTATAATAGTAAAAACACGCGCCGCAGACCGGTTCGGAAGGCGCTTCCATCCTTTTGGCGCGTGACGGAAATCTTGTTTTCAGGAGATAACAGAAAATGAATGAATGTACCCATGACTGCTCCACCTGCGGGGAGAGCTGCGCTTCCCGGGAGACCCCTCAGAGCTTGCAGGAGCCGATGAACGCCTGGTCGGACGTGAAAAACGTGATTGCCGTCGTGTCCGGCAAGGGCGGCGTGGGCAAGAGCCTGGTCACCGGCCTGCTGGCCTCCGCCGCGAAGCGGCAGGGAAAAGAGACCGCCGTGCTGGATGCGGACATCACCGGCCCCTCCATCCCCAAGCTGTTTGGCGTGGAGCAGGCCCAGGCAAACGCGGACGAGCGCGGCCTGCTGCCCATCGTCTCCGACGGCGGCGTGAAGCTCATGAGCATCAATCTGCTGCTGGACAACGCCACCTCCCCCGTGATCTGGCGCGGGCCGGTGATCGCCGGCGTGGTGAAGCAGTTCTGGACGGACGTGTGCTGGGGCGGCGTGGATTATATGTTCGTGGATATGCCTCCCGGCACCGGCGACGTGCCGTTGACCGTGTTCCAGAGCCTGCCGGTAAAGGGAATCGTCATCGTCACCAGTCCTCAGGAGCTGGTGGGCATGATCGTGGAAAAAGCCGTGAACATGGCCGAGATGATGGACGTCCCGGTGTTGGGCATCGTGGAGAATATGTCCTACTATGTCTGCCCCGACTGCGGGGCGAAGCACGCCATCTTCGGGCGCAGCCGCGTCCGGGAGATCGCCGCCCGGCACGGCATCTCCAACGTTGCCGAGCTGCCCATGGACCCGTCTCTGGCAAATGCCTGCGACAACGGCAGCATCGCATCTGCGGAGGGCGGCTGGCTGGACGCCTTTCTGGCAAAGCTTGCCTCCGAGCTGGAACAGAATCAGGGATAAGGAAGCGCTGATTAAAGCAACACGCGCGTTTGGCGAGCAAATTTTAGTGTCCGCCAGGGCACAAAAACCGCGGGAATACTTTGTGTATTTCAAGGTTTTTGTAACGCGGGCGGGCGCAAAATTTGCCGCCAACCGTGCGCGGGGATTTATTCAGCGTTTCCAAAAGCGCGATACGCGCTCCGTTTGGCCGTCCCGCCGCAGGGGCGGCCTTTTCCTTTGCCTGTTCCGACAAATCAGCCGGCGAAAATTGTGACAATTTGATAAAAGAAATTGAAAAAAGTGAAAATGAACCGTTGCAATTTCCTGCGGGACATGGTATGATACAAAACAGTTTGAAAACCGACAGGGCAGTCAGAAAAGGAGCGGACGTGGTATCCAGAAAATATACGGGGGATTACCGTCTGGAAAACGTGCTTGACAAAAACGGCGTACTCAGGACGGTTCCCGTTTACCGGGGGCCTTTGTTTCGTTTCACGGCGGAACCGGAGGCGCTGCGGCGCGTAAAAGGGCGAACGCTGCTTCTGACCGCTGCCGCCACGGCGGCGCTGCTGCTGCCGCTGCTGTCCTCCGCCCCTCTGCTGCGCCTCTGGTATGCCGCCCTGCCGGCCGCTCTCTGCGTTCTCCCGGACGCGGAGCTTTGGATGGGGGTCCGCCGGCTCTATACTGCCGGTCCGACCGTCACCCGGGAGCACCGGGACAAGATTCACGACCGCTTTGCCGGTTGGAGCCTGGCATTTGCAATCCTGGCGGCGCTCTCTTTGCTGGGCCAGCTTGCGGGCTATCTCGGCGGCTGCGGGCCGGAGGGAATTCCGGCCACTGTGGGGACGCTTGCCGCGCTTGCCGCTGCCGCCGCCCTTTTTGGTACCAAAAAGGCGCTTCTGATGGAACCTGTTCCATCAGAAAGAGACATTGCGACTGAGGGAAGCGCTGAATAAATCCCCGCGCCCGCGCGGCGGCAAATTCTGCGCCCGTTCCCGGCGGGAGGGGGGCTGCGGGACGTGTCATGCCCGCCCATTCTTTTTGAATTACCGCTTTTGCGCAGTAAAACGCCGAAGCCGTAATAAAAAATGTATATCAGGAGGAACAAGATGAACATCAACAGGAAACTCATTGCCCTGCTGCTGAGCGTCGTGATGACCGCCGCCCTCTTTGCCGGCTGCGGCGGGTCCGCCACCACGACCACCAGCGGCAGCACCGCGACGGAGGCCACGCCGGAGCCAGCCAAGACGGAAACCGAGGCCACGCCCGCCCCCGCAGCGACGGAGGCCCCTGCGGCCACCGAAGCCCCGGCCGAGCCCGAAAAAGAGCGGGCCGACACGCTGGCCGTGGGCTACAGCCCCTTCAACAGCAAGTTCTCCCCCTTCTTCTCCGAGACCGCCTATGACCAGGAGGCCTATGCTTTGACGCAGCTCAGCCTGCTCAACAGCGACCGCACGGGCGCCGTCATCACAAAGGGCATCGAGGGAGAGACCATCGAATATAACGGCACCCCCTACACCTACTACAGCCCCGCCGATGTGGAGATCACCGAGAACGCCGACGGCACCGTGGACTATGACTTCACCCTCCGGGACGACATCGTGTTCTCCGACGGCGAGCCCCTCACCGTGGACGACGTGATCTTCTCCATGTATGTCCTCTGCGACCCCACCTACGACGGGTCCAGCACCCTGTTTGCCCAGCCCATCGAGGGCATGGAGGCCTACCGCTCCGGCATGGACAGCCGCGGCAACGTGATCTTTGCCGCCGGCCCCGACGGCTATACCGAGACCGACCTGTACACCGAGGACCAGTACAACGCGTTCTGGGATTTCTACAACAACGAGGCGGGCGCGCTGTTCGCCCAGGAGATCGTGGACTACTGCGCCGCCTACGGCGCCACCACCGTGGCAGAGGCAGCCGCGATGTGGAGTTTTGACGGTCTTGCCGAGGACGCCACCGCCCAGGACTTCTGGAATACCATTGTCGAGGCCTATGGCGGTGACATCGCGGCGGCTGAGGAGACTGAGTCCGCCGGCAGCACGCTGCTGACCCTGACCATTTCCAATCTCGGCGCGGAGTACCAGGCCGGCGTGCAGACCGGCGAGAGCGCGCCCAACATCTCCGGCATCCAGAAGACCGGCGATAACACGTTCCGGGTCCATATGACCGAGCTGGACGCCACCGCCATCTATCAGTTCACGCTCTCCATCGCCCCCATGCACTACTACGGCGATGCCAGCCTCTATGACTATGACAACAACTCCTTCGGCTTCCCCAAGGGCGATCTGAGCGTCGTGCGCGCCGTGACAAGCGTGCCCATGGGCGCCGGCCCCTACAAGTTCCTGCAGTTTACCAACGGCGTCATCAACTATGAGGCCAACGAGAACTACTACCTGGGAGCACCCAAGACCAAGTACGTCAACTTCGTGCAGTGC
>JAFTBW010000117.1 GCA_017455015.1 Oscillospiraceae bacterium
GGGATATTCTCTCCCTTCGGGGCAGAGGAAAGGGAAAGCTCCTCTCCGCCGGGGACACCCGGAGCAAAAAGGGGCGGCTGTTCGTGACGGCGGGGATGGATTAGACCACTTATGGCCGAAAGATTTCGCAAAATGGCAAAATCTTTTTATCCGGAGATTTGTGATCCGTCTATATCACTAACCACTAACCACTGACCACTGACCACTTTTCCGGTTTATCCGGGTTAGGTCAGCAGTCCCAGCTCCACATAGTCGCTGAGGGTGTTGATGTTTTTCAGGATGCGCGTCAGGTCGAACTCCTGCAGCTCCGCCGGGGATACATAGCGGACAGAGACCGTCTCCAGCATGGCGCGCATGCTCCGCCGCCCCTGCTCCATGACCGCCCGGGCCGCCGGCAGGCAGGACTTTCCGTAGACCGCGAACAGGGGCTCCGGGGTCCCGTCGTCCCAGCGCAGGAGGCAGGCGTCCGCGCTCCCCCGCAGGGCGGCCAGCCGCTTGACCAGGGCCGGGTCCCCCAGGGGCAGATCCGTGGCGGTGAGGAACAGCTCCGGGGCGAAGGTCACGGCGAAGCCGGAGATCAGGCCGTTCAGCGGTCCCTGGCCCGGCGCGGGGTCCAGCAGCTCCGCCGCCCCCGTGAACGCAAAGCGCCCGGCCTCGTCCACGGAGACCGCCACCGGCCCCAGCGCCTTGGCGTACCGGTCGATCAGAACCTGCAGCATGGTGCTGTTCTGAAAGGGCAGCAGCGCCTTTTCCCGCCCCATCCGGCTGGACCGCCCTCCCGCCAATATCACTGTCAGCATACCGCCTGCCCCTCCTGTCCGATTTTGGGAATCACACGCCGGTGAAGCTGCCGCTGTCCAGCAGCTCTGCAAGCTCCGTCAGCAGCAGCTCCCGCAGATCCGCAGGAGCGGAACGCATCGCCCCCAGGCGCGGCAGCCCGGGCTGCTCCATGGGGAACGCTGCCCGAACGCAGGTCCCCATGCCCGGGCTGCTCTGCATCGTCAGCATCCCGCCGTGGAGCCTGGCGATCCGGCTTGCAAGCCACAGGCCCAGCCCCGCCTTTGCCGTCCGGTCGAGATGGTTCCGGTCCGCCGGGACGCAGCAGCGGGAAAAGGCGGTCCGGAGCACCTCCGGCGCAATGCCGCAGCCGTCGTCCCGGAGCATGAATACCGCCCGGTCCTCCTCCCGGAACAGGGAGAGGGACAGCGCCCCGTCCGCGGGCGTGTGCTCCAGGCTGTTGGAGATCAGATTCAGCAAAAGCCGCTGCACCAGCGCGCCGTCCACCGTTGCCCGCAGCTCCGCCCCGGGGCCGGAAAAGGAAAGCCGGGCCCTGTCGCCGTGGAACAGTCCGTTGATTTCCGCCGTAAGCTGCCGGCACAGGCCGGTCAGCTCCGTGGGCTCGGGAAAAAAGGGCAGGGTCCGCTCCCGGAAAAGCATGGCGGCGGTCAGATTGCCCGCCAGCCGCTTGACGGAATAAAAGGAGCGCCGCGTGACGGACAGAAGCATGCCGCAGTCTCCCCCGTCCGGCGTGTCCAGCTTCCGGGAGAGCTGCTCCACCGCCAGGCCCAGATTGCACAGGCAGTTGTTGAGCTGGGTCAGCATCCCGCCGGAGACCAGGCTGGCCTCGTCCGGCGCTTCCTCCGGAAAAACCGTGAGATAGCGCAGCCCGTCCCGGTCCGCCGCGGCCACGGAGCAGTCCCGTCCGCAGATCGTCGCCGTGGCGAAAAACGGGCTCTCCTGTTCCAGCAGCAGCGGGCGGGGCAGCAGCCGCGCGGCCTCCCGTCCCGGGAGCAGCTTGGAGAACAGCTCCTCCGCCGCGCCATTCCGGTAGATCAGCTCATCCGCCCGGAACACAAGGACCGGGTCGCGGCAGAGCGAGAGAATAAATACCTGGGTTTCTTCCATTGCATTTCCCTCAGATCGTGTGTGATGGCGCTTTCGGGAAAGGCGTCTCCCGAAAAGCGTCCGTCTTCACAGTATAGCAGAAAACGCGCCGGGTTTGAAGCCCCGGCGCAAAAAACTTTAAAAAACAATTTCAGCGGCGAGGAGCCGCTGAAATTGTTTTATGGGGATGAGGACAAAATGAAAAAGATGAAACTGTCTCTTGCGAGTTTTATTCTATCGGAAAAATATTACGAAAGAAAGCAGGATAATATTACATTTATGTGAAGATTGAATCATTTTTTCATCAATATGTGTGGGTGCAGTAGCTTTGTATGGCCTCCTGGAGCTTTTTCAGATCCTCGAAGGTCTCCGGACGGCGTCCGGGGTCCCGGAGCAGGGCTGCGGGGTGGTACAGGGCCATGGTCATGATTCCGTCCCGCACCGTCCACTGGCCGTGCTCCCGGCTGATCTTGAAGTCCGGCCGGATGTAGGTCATGGCCGCGATCCGCCCCAGGCAGACCAGGATTCTCGGCCGCAGCAGCCGGATCTGCTGCCGGAGCCAGACGGAACAGGCCTCCTGCTCCGTGTTCAGCGGGTCCCGGTTCTTCGGCGGGCGGCACTTGACCATGTTGGCGATGTAAATCTTGCTGCGGTCCAGGTCGATGAGCTCCAGCATGTCGTCCAGCAGCTTGCCGGCCCGGCCCACAAAAGGCTCCCCCTTCAGGTCCTCCTGCTCGCCCGGCCCCTCGCCGATGAACAGCACCTCCGCGTCCCTGGCCCCGACGCCGAACACCACGTTGTTCCGGGTCTCGCAGAGGCCGCAGCGGCGGCAGGCGCGGCACTCCCGCTCCAGGGTCTCCCAGTCCGTTTGCAGCGCGTCATTCTGTTCCATGCTCTCTCTCCTTTTCCTCCTGCGTTTCGCCCGCCGGAGCCGTCTCCGGACCCTGGTCGAAAGCCCCCTCCTTCACCAGGGCCAGGAACGCCTCCACCACCCGGGGGTCGAGCTGGGTCCCGGCGGAGCGCTCGATCTCCGCGGCCACCCGGTCCAGGGGGAGCTGCTTCCGGTAGGGCCGGGTGGAGTACATGGCGTCGAAGGTGTCCGCCACGGCGATGATCCGGGCGATCTCGGGGATCTCCTCCCCCTTGAGGCCCTTGGGGTAGCCCTTTCCGTCCATCCGCTCATGGTGGTAGCCCGCGCCGATGGCAAGCTCCGGGTCGATGTCCACCTCCTGCAGGATGCTGTAGCCCCGGCTGGAGTGGCTCTTCATCACGGAGTACTCGCCCTCGTCCAGCTTGCCGGGCTTGTTCAGGATGGCGTCGGGAATGGAGATTTTGCCGATGTCGTGGAGCAGGGCGATGTGATAGATCTCATCCACCTCCTCTGGCGTCTTGCCCAGCTTGGCTGCCAGCATGGCGGTGTACTTCGCCACCCGCTGGGAGTGGCCGTTGGTGTAGTGATCCTTCATGTCGATGCATTTTGCGAATACGCGGGTGATCTCGCTGATGTATTTCTTGTGCTCCTCCTGCTTTGCCAGCAGCAGCCGGGTCTTGCGCCGGAAGTAGGCCGTCACCGCCCCGGCGACGGCCAGACCGCCCAGCACCGCGATCGCCGCCCAGAAGGCGGGCCGCTCGGTCAGGGTCTTGGCCTTGACGATGGTGATCTCCAGGGTCTGCTCCTCCGCGCCGGTCACGGTGTTCACGGCGGAGAACCGGAACACGTATTCCCCGCCGGGCAGGTTGGTGTAGTAGGGAGCGCCCAGCTCCTGGCGGTTGACCTCCATGGGCGTCTCGTCAAAGCCCTCCAGGCTGTAGCGCAGCCGCGGGTTGTTCAGGGAGTAGGTGAACGCATAGGCGTGGATGCTCAGGCGGCGCACCGCGGCGGGAAGCTCCACCACGCCGTCCTCCGGCACGGGGATGTACGCATCGTCCGCCATCAAAAACGGCACCGCCAGCCGCACGTTCTCCCGGATCTCGGAGTCCGTATAGATGTTCACCCGGGAGACCCCGGCGGAGGCGGAGATGAAGAGGCTGCCGTCGGCGTCCAGTTGGCTGAAGGAGTTGGCGGTGGAGGTGCAGGGCAGGCCGCATTTGGTGTCGTAGAGGGTGTATTCGATCTCTCCGCCTGAGAGCATATCCTCCCGCTTGACCACATAGACCCCGGCGCTGCTCAGGATCCAGAGCCGCCCGTCGTCGTCGAAGTACACGTCAAAGTTGTTGGAATAGGGGAAGGAGCGGACGGTGGTGATCTTCTCATCCCGCATCCAGCCGATGGAGTTGCTGGTGATGACCCAGTAGAGGCCGTCCTCGTCCGGGTCCCGCTTCAGGCGCAGGATGACCTCGGAGCTGAGGCCGTCCTCCCAGCCCAGCCGGGAGACGCTGCCGCCCCGGGCCACATAGATGCCGTCGCCGTCGGAGCCCATGTACAGCTCCCCGTTGGGACCCTCCTCCAGCGTGAGGATCTCCGTGTTGCTGATGCCCCGGCCGGCGTCGTAGAGGTCCGCGATCTCCCCGTCCCGGATCAGGTTCACGCCGCCGTTGGTGGCGACGGCGACGGTGCCGTCACGCAGCTCCAGCGTGGTCCTGGCCCGGTTGGAGACCAGGCCGTTTTCCGTGTTGTAGGACACGATGCTGCCGTCGGCGGGGGTGTAGCGCACCTGACCGAGATCGGAGTTGGTGCTCAGCCACACGTCGCCCCGGCTGTCCGTGCGGATGCAGCGGATGCGGACGCCTTGCAGCAGTTCCGTCAGCGGCGTGGGAGAAGTCTGCCGGTAATCCCTGTCCAGGATCACCAGCCCGCTGTCCGCGCCGATAAAAAGCTCGTCGCCCACCCGGCAGGTGGTGTTCACCACCAGAGCGGGCAGTCCCGCCGCCTCGGAGATGTCGGTAAAGCGGTTGGGCACGATCTTCATGACCCCCTGGCGGGAGGAGGTGAACCACAGGTTGCCCTCGTAGTCCGCCATCAGGTGGTCGATGGAGTTGGTCATGGGCAGATTTTCCAGGAGATTGAATTTCCAGTCGGCGTCCAGATAGCCCACGCCGTTGTCGGCGCACAGCCAGATGTTGCCGTCCAAAACCCGGATGGCGTTGACCACCGTCAGCGGCCCCACCTGGGCGACAGCGCCGGACCGGGCCATGTCATCCAGGGGACCGTAGACCACCCGGGAGTTCTGGGTGCCCAGATAGACCCAGCCCGGCTTCTCCGGGTCGGGCAGAACGGTGTTGACGATGCCGTGGCCCAGGACCTCGGGGCTGTAGAAGCCCGTGACCCGCAGATCCTTCACCGTGAACACCGCGCCGTTGTTGGTGACGGCGTACCAGGTCCCGTCCGCGCCCCGTTCCAGCTCGCAGACGTACTCGCTGTTGATCTGCGGGTCGTCCAGGATGTGCATGGCCCCCTCCGGGTCCACATAGGCCATGCCCATGGTGGTGGCGATCAGGATGTTGCCCGCGTCGTCCTCGGCGATGGAGCGGATGGACAGAGACCGAAGCCCGCTCTCCCGGCCGTAGAACGTGAATTCGTTGTTCTCCAGGATGCCCACGCCGCTGTCGTTGGTCCCCACCCAGAGCCGGTTCCGGGAGTCGCTGAACAGGCTCACCACGCTGCTGACGCCGGTGGCGGAGCTGTAGCGGTAAAAGGTGTTGCCGTCGTAGCGGACCAGGCCGGAGTAGTTGCCGATCCAGATGAAGCCCTCCGCGGTCTGCAAAATGTAGTTTGCGTCGGAGGTGGGCAGGCCGTTGTTGGCGTTGTAGAGGATTGCGGAGTAGCCGGCCCCCTTGACCGCCTGCTCTACGGGGTTGGCCGCCGCCGCGCCGGCGGGCAGGAGCCCCAGAATCAGATACGCTGCGAGCGCCAGGGCAACAATGCCGGGCTTTGCGCGGAGATGGAAACGTCTCATGGGAAGACCCTCCTGTATCATCGCGTCAGCTTTTTGATCCAATTGTACCTGCAAAAGTGCAGGAACACCGGAATGCCCTTGAACAACTGGTCGGACTGGATCACGGCCACCACGGCCACCACGCTCCAGCGCCAGACAAAGGCGCTGAGGAAGCTCAGGGGCATGACGATGGCCCAGGTGGAGATGATGTTCATATACATGGTAAAACGGGCGTCCCCCGCCCCCCGGATCACGCCCATGCTGACGGGCATCTGGTAGCTCATGCCCACCATGACCGCGCTCATGACCGCAAGCAGGCTGTCCGCCAGCGCAAGGGCCTCCGGCGTCAGGCGGTACAGCCGCAGCAGGGGGATGCGCAGCAAAAGCAGCGCCAGGCCCAGCACGGCCCCGATGGAGACGGACAGGACGGAGAGCGTCCGGCCCGCCTGCCGGACCTCCCGCAGATCGCCCCGGCCCACCGCCGCACCGATCATCACCGCGCAGGCGGCGGAGTCGGCCTGGACGATCACTTTTAAGTACTGGTAAAAGGTGGTGGCCACGGAGTTGGCCGCAATGGCGTCGGAGCTGAGATGGCCCAGAATGGCGGTCTGCATAGGCACGGACACCGCCCACAGGAAGTGGGAGAGCATCACGGGCAGCTCCACTTTCGCGTAGTCCCGGCGCAGCTCCGCGTCCGGCTTCAAAAAGTTCTCGGAGAACAGCAGCAGCTTTTTGTCATGGCGCAGGAGATAGACCAGCACCGCCGCCAGCTCCAGCGCCCGGGCCAGGAGGGTGCCGACGGCCGCGCCCCGGACCCCCAGCTCCGGAAAGCCCAGGCGGCCGTAGATCAGGGTGAAGTTCACCCCCACGTTCACCGCCAGGGACAGGACGGAGACATAAAAGGAGATGCGGACGGTCTCCACGCTGCGCAGCACCGACATGAGTACGGTCGTGAAGATGAACAGCGGAAAGGACCATTTCAGGATGTCCATATAGGCCATGCCCTCGGCCACGATGGCGCCGTCGGCGCTGAACAGCCGCAGCAGTCCCGCCGGCAGCAGGGCGCAGACGGCAAACACGGCGGCGCCGAACAGCGCCCCCAGCTTGAGGGCGATGCCCGTGAGGGTACGGATGGGGCCCGGCCGCCGCTGTCCCCAGTACTGGCTGGACAGCACCACCAGCCCCTCGCCGATGCCGCCGGCAATGGACTGCACGAGAAAGAACACCTGGTTGACGATGGCGGCCCCGCTCAGGGCGTTCTGGCTGTAGTTGCCCAGCATCAGGTTGTCCGCCATGTTCACGCTGTAGGCCACCAGATTTTGCAGGGCGACGGTCAGCAGCAGGGGGAACAGCGTCCGGTAAAAGCCCCGGTCATGGATAAAAAAGCGCTCCCGCTCCACGGCTTGTCAGTCCCTTTCCCCGCCGCCCTCCCGGGCGGTCTGCTCCCGCTCCAGAGCGTGCTCCTCGTTCTTGATCTCCCAGTGGATCAGGAACGTCAGAAGGCCCCGGAGGACGATGATGGCCCCCAGGATGCCCAGCTCGGCCCACTCCCGCACCACGACGGTGCGCAGCACCTCGCCGCCCAGCTTGAATTCCAGCGCCAGGGCGATGCCCTGGGCAAGGCTCAGGCGGATGCCGGGCTGTTTCCGCACCCAGCGGATGAAGCTGCGCACGGCGGTGTACACCAGCACGCTGACGCCGAACAGCTCCATGAGCATGGTGCAGATCTGCACCAGCTTGTAGAGCCACTCCTCCATTTCCGCGATCCAGTTCATCGGTTTGTCCCGCCTTTCCCGGCTTTTGTCCGGCAGAAATACTTTGTAGTTGGGATTGATAACAGTATTGGAAAGTGGATGGGGTATGATAGAATAATCAAAGGCTCTTGGAAACAATCTGAGGATCGTTAATCGCATTGTCCAGCAGCCGGCTCAAAAAACCCGTATACCCTTTTCCGGTAGCCTTGGCCTTCTCCAACGTTTCAGGTGAAACGCGAAGGGCAACTACGGGTTTTACACGCTGAGAACGGCGTCTCTTTGCCAGTTCCGCCATCTCAGCATACTGCTCCAGCGTTAGCTCCGGTGCATCCTCATCCGGTGTGACAGGTCTGGAAGCAGCCATTTCGATCTCCCTGATCTGTGCCTCAGTTGGCTGCTGTCCAGGATGAATGACTGTCCGAACAATCGTGTTATTCTCCATAATATATTTTCCTTTCGGTCGCTGTCGCCATGCGGGCGGAAATCAGACGCGCTGCTTCATCCCGCATTGTGTAGACAACATATAGAATTCCTTGAACACATCCGAGAACCACATAACGGTCTTCATCCTGACTGTGCAGTTTGTCATAGTATTCTATCCGCTCCTCATCGGCAAATACCAAGGCTGCGGTTTCAAAGCTGATCCCATGTTTTCGGATGTTGATTCGATTCTTGTTGTCATCCCATTCAACCAGCGTCTCATCTATTTTTGTTCTCATGCGGTGAGTATAACAAAAAGTATTACTTTTGTCAAGGCACGAGAATTGGCCGAGGGGAAAAGCGTATGCCCCGCGGTTCCATGCGGAACCGCGGGGTGTTTTTTGCGTCTGGGACTCAGCCCTCGGCGTCCTGCGCGCTCCGGCCGCGCTCTTCCATGGGGACGTAGCCGGAGTACTGCATGGAGGACCGGTAGGCGGGGCGGATAATCCTGCCGCCGCACAAAAGCTCCTCCAGCCGGTGGGCGCACCAGCCTGCGGTCCGGGCCAGGGCGAACAGCGGCGTGAACAGGTCCGCCGGGATGCCCAGCACCTGGTAGACCAGGCCGGAATAGAGGTCCACGTTGGCGCACATGGGCAATTCCCGGTCCGAGCGCTCCATGAGCAGGGGGATGCCCACCCGCTCGATGGCCTCCAGCAGATCGAACTGCCGGGTATAGCCCTCCTTTTCCGCCAGCCCGCGGGCGTACTTGCGGATGGCCACGGCGCGGGGGTCGCTGATGGAGTAGACGGCGTGGCCCAGGCCGTAGACCTTGCCGCTGCGGTCCCCGGCCTCCTTATTCAGCAGCTTCACCACGAAGTCCCGGACATCCCCGTCCGTGATCTTTTCCGGGATCGCCTCGTCCGCGTAGCCCAGCATCTCCAGCACCTTGGCGTTGGCTCCGCCGTGGAGGGGGCCTTTCAGGGAGCCGATGGCCCCGGCGATGGCGCTGTAGGTGTCCGTGCCGGTGGAGGTCATGGTGCGGCAGGTGAAGGTGGAGTTGTTGCCGCCGCCGTGCTCCGCGTGGAGGATCAGCATCAGGTCCAGCAGCAGCGCCTCCTCCCGGGTGAACTTCTTGTCCTTGCGGAACATCCGCAGGAAATTCTCCGCGGCGGAGAGGGAGGTGTCCGGGTGGTGGATGTACAGGCTCCTGCCGTCGAAGATGTGCCGCTTCACGGCGTAGATGTCCGCCGCGATGGAGGGCAGGCCGCCGATGATCTTGATGGACTGGCGCACCACATTCTCCACGGAGGTGTCGTCGGGCCACTCGTCGTAGGTGTACATGGCCAGGACGCAGCGCTGCAGGGCGTTCATCACGTTCCGGGAGGGGGCTTTGAGGATCACGTTCTCGAAAAAGCCCTTCGGGGGCCGCTGCGCGTCGCTGAGCAGGGCGTAGAAGCGGTCAAAGCTGTCCTTGTCCGGCAGACGGCCGAACAGCAGCAGATAGGCGACCTCCTCGTAGCCGAAGGTGCCGTGGCTCGAATGCCAATCCACGATGTCGTTGACGTTGATGCCCCGGTAGTACAGCTCGCCGGGGATGGGGATCTTGTCGTAGTCCCGGAGGTAATAGCCCTGGACGCTGCCCACGCGCGTCACGCCGGCCATCACGCCGGTGCCGTCCGCGTTCCGCAATCCGCGCTTGATGGCGTCGCCGCGGTAGTAGCGGGCGGGGATTCTGTACTCCGCCGGCACCCCGGCGCAGAGGGATTCGAGGTATTCATGCAGTATTTCCTGGTTCGCGTCCATTCGTTTTGCCTCCTTCTTTTCGCAATTATGCAAAAAATGAATAATGAATGGTGTCATTGTAGCAGAACGCCGTGAAATATGCAAGAATTTTTTTTGAAAATGCATTTAGACTGGGATGCTGCCCAAAAAGCCGGGGGCTTTTCCCCTCTCGTTTGCACGGTCCGTCGAAAAATCGGTTTCACAGCCTCGCCTCAGTCCGCCGCCGCAGCGGCGAATAAATTTCAATCCGTTTTCGGCCGCGCGGCACTTGCGCCGGGGCGCGGATGCTGGTATACTATGACAACACCATTTTAAAAGCGAGGATACATCTATGATAAAGCTCTGCCCCGATCCGGTGCGGATCGAAAACGGGGTCCCCGTCCCGGCGGGAGAGGCCCAGGGCCGGGAGAAGACCATGGCCTACGGCATTCTCCGCGCCCATGACCTGGGAAAACGGCAGGACGCCGTCTCCGTGCGCTTTGACAGTCTGATCAGCCATGACATCACCTATGTGGGCATTTTGCAGACCGCCGCCGCCAGCGGCATGGAGCGCTTTCCCCTGCCCTATGTGATGACCAACTGCCACAACTCCCTCTGCGCCGTGGGCGGCACCATCAACGCGGACGACCACGCCTTCGGCCTCTCCGCCGCGAAGAAATACGGCGGCATCTTCGTCCCGCCCAACCTGGCGGTGATCCACCAGTACGCCCGGGAGGAGCTGGCCGGCTGCGGAAAAATGGTGCTGGGCTCCGACAGCCACACCCGCTACGGCGCGCTGGGGACCATGGGCGTGGGCGAGGGCGGCCCGGAGCTGGTGAAGCAGCTCCTCTCCGACACCTGGGACGCCCCGGCCCCCCAGGTGGTGCTGGTCTGGCTCACCGGGGAACCGAAACGGGGCGTGGGGCCCCACGACGCGGCCATCGCCCTGTGCGGCGCGGTGTACAAAAACAATTTTGTGAAAAACAAGGTCCTCGAATTTGCCGGCCCCGGCGTGGCGAAGCTGCCCATGGACTACCGCATCGGCATCGACGTGATGACCACCGAGACCGCCTGCCTCAGCTCCGTCTGGCAAACGGATGAAAAGGTGGCGGAGTACTACGCCATCCACGGCAGGCCCGCGGCCTACCGCCCCATGCGCCCGGCGGAGGGCGCGGTGTACGACGCCATGATCGAGCTGGACCTGGGCGCTCTGGAGTCCATGGCGGCCCTGCCCTTCCACCCCTCGGAGGCCGTGACCATCCGGGAGCTGAACGAAAACGCCGGGGACATCCTGCGCGGCGTGGAAAAGCGCGTGCAGGAGCAGTACGGCGGCAAGGTCTCTCTGGACCTCACCGGCAAGCTGGAGGGGGGACGGCTGCGGGTGCAGCAGGGCGTCATCGCCGGCTGCTCCGGCGGCATGTACGACAATCTGGCGGAGGCCGCCGCCATCCTCTCCGCCCGCGGCGTGGGGGAGGGCTTCAACCTCACCGCCTATCCCCCCAGCGTGCCGGTGGAGCTGGAGCTGACCCGGAACGGCGTCAGCGAGGCGCTTTTGACCGCGGGCGTCACTTTAAAGCCCTGCTTCTGCGGCCCCTGCTTCGGCGCGGGGGACGTGCCGGCCAACGACAGCCTCTCCGTCCGCCACACCACCCGGAACTTCCCCAACCGGGAGGGCAGCAAGCCCGGCGACGGGCAGCTCTCCGCCGTGATTCTCATGGACGCCCGCTCCATCGCCGCCACCGCCGCCAACGGCGGTCTGCTGACCGCGGCGACGGACCTCGACTACGCCGCCCCCGCGCAGGGAAAGCGGGCCTACGACACGGCGCCCTACGCCCGCCGCGTGTGGCAGGGCTGGGGCAAGGCCGAGCCGGAGACGGCGCTGAAATTCGGCCCCAACATCGTGCCCTGGCCGGCCATCCCCGCCCTGGCGGAGAACCTGCTTCTCAGCCTGACGGCGGTGATCCACGATCCCGTGACCACCACCGACGAGCTGATTCCCTCCGGGGAAACCAGCTCCTACCGCTCCAACCCCATCAAGCTGGCCTCCTTCGCCCTTTCCCGCCGGGAGCCCGCATACGTGGGGCGCTGCCAGGCGGTGCAGGAGATCGAAGCCAGGCGGCAGAAGGGCGAGTATGCCCCGGAGCTGCAAAAAGCCATGGAAGCCTTCGGCCTGGACGCGGACACCGTGGCAAAGACCGGCGTGGCCTCCGCCATCTTCGCGGAGAAGCCCGGCGACGGCTCCGCCCGGGAGCAGGCCGCCTCCTGCCAGCGGGTGCTGGGCGGCGGGGCCAACATCTGCCGGGAGTACGCCACCAAGCGCTACCGCTCCAACTGCGTCAACTGGGGGATGCTGCCCTTCACCGTCGCCCCGGAGACCCCGTTCGACTATGAAAGCGGAGATATGCTCTATCTGCCCGGCATCCGCCAGGCGGTGGAGTCCGGCGCGGAGAAGGTGTGCGCGAAGCTGCTGCACGGCGGCGCGGTGACGGAAATCGAACTGCTGCTGCCCGGCTTTGCCCCGGAGGAGCGGGAGATCGTGGCCGCCGGCTGCCTGATGAACTGGTACGCCGCGAGAAAGGACAGGGCCTGACATGGAAAAGATCCGGATGAAAAACCCCGTCGTGGAGATGGACGGGGACGAGATGACCCGCATCCTCTGGGCGGACATCAAGGACGAGCTGATCCTCCCCTTTGTGGAGCTGCAAAGCGAATACTACGACCTGGGCCTGCCCAACCGGGACGCCACCCGGGACGCCGTGACCGTGGCGGCGGCGGAGGCCATCAAAAAATGGCGGGTGGGCGTCAAGTGCGCCACCATCACCCCCAACGCCCAGCGGATGGAGGAGTACAAGCTGCACGAGATGTGGCGCTCCCCCAACGGCACCATCAGGGCCATCCTGGACGGCACCGTGTTCCGCACCCCCATCCCCTGCCCGGTCATCCGGCCCTACATCCCCGGCTGGACGAAGCCCATCACCGTGGCCCGGCACAGCTACGGCGACCTGTACAAGGATACGGAGTTCCGCGTCGAGGGCCCCGGGAAAGCGGAGCTGCTGTTCACCGGCGCGGACGGCTCGGTGCAGCGGCAGACGGTCTACGACTTTGAGGGCCCCGGCGTACTCCAGGGCTGCTTCAACAAGGACAGCTCCATCGAGAACTTCGCCCGCTCCTGCTTCGAGTACGCTCTGGGGGAACGGCGCGACCTGTGGTTCTCCGCCAAGGACACCATCATGAAGAAGTACGACGGCCTCTTTAAAGAGACCTTCCAGCGGCTCTACGACGCGGAGTACAAGACCCGGTTCGAGCAGGCCGGCATCACCTACTTCTACACCCTGATCGACGACGCCGTGGCCCGGCTGGTCCGCTCCGCGGGCGGCATGGTCTGGGCGCTGAAGAACTACGACGGCGACGTGATGAGCGACATGATTTCCACCGCCTTCGGCTCCCTGGCCATGATGACCAGCGTGCTGGTGACGGCGGACGGGAGATACGAGTACGAGGCCGCCCACGGCACCGTGACAAGGCACTACTACCGCCACCTGCGGGGGGAGAAGACCTCCACCAACCCCGTCGCCACGATCTATGCCTGGTCCGGCGCGCTGCGCCGCCGCGGCGAGCTGGACGGCACGCCGGAGCTGGCCGGGTACGCGGACGCCCTGGAGCAGTCCGTCCTGGACACCATCTCCGCCGGCACCGTCACCGGCGATCTGGCCGCGCTCATGGACACCAGGCCCGAGCCCGTGGACAGCGGCGCGTTCCTCGCCGCGGTGCGGGGGAGACTGGAAGCCAAATTACAATGATACAATGCAAAGAGCGATTTCGGCGGCGTCCCGCCGGATCGGGGAGATGACGCATGAAAGAGTCCATCCGTGAAAAGCTGCCCCGGGTCCCGTTTCTGATCCTGGGGCTGTTCATCCTTTCCTTCGGGGTCGCCCTGAGCACCAAGTCCGGCCTGGGCGTGGACCCGTCCTCCTCGCCGGTCTACATGCTCAGTGAGATCACGCCCCTGTCGATGGGTACCTATACCATCCTGTCCCACCTGTTTTACATGCTGATCCAGCTCCTCGTGCTGCGCCGGGACTTTCATCTCAGCAGGCTGAGCCAGCTCGTCGCCGTGTTCGCGTTCAGCTATTTCCTGGATTTCGCCATGATGGCCGTGTCGCCGCTGGAGGTGCATGGCTACCCGGCCCGGCTCGGGGTCTGCGTCCTGTCCTGCGCCGTCATGGGCCTGGGCGTCTTTCTGGAGATCCGGTCGGACGTGGTCTTCATGGCCGGCGAGGGCGCGCTCAGCGCCATCGCCTCCAAGACCCGCTGGGAGTTCGGCCAGGTGAAGATCGTCAACGACGTGCTCAGCGTGGCCATCGCCGCGGCGCTCTCCCTGATCGCTTTCCGGGAGATCCGTTACATCCGGGAGGGCACGGTCATCTCCGCGTTCCTGGTGGGCCTGTTCACCCAGCTCTACGGCAAATATATCCACATCCCCGTCCTGGAGAAGAAAAAGGCCGCCGGGCTGCCGGAGGACCGGGAGACGATGCTCCGCCGCGAATTCCCGCTGGTCATCACCATCGAGCGGGAGTACTACTCCGGCGGCGCTGCCATCGGCAAGGCCCTGGCCTCCGCCCTGGGCATCAAATTCTATGACGACGAGCTGATCGAAAAGGCGGCGGCGGAGACGGGCCTGCCCTCGGAGCAGGTTGAGCGGAACGAGGAGCGCATCCGCTCCCTGCTCTACCTGTTTTACAACCAGACCCACGCCTACACCCGGGAGCAGAGCACCCAGGACGCCATCTTCGAGGCCCAGCGAAAGGTCATCTGGCAGCTTTCCAACGAGAGCTGCGTCATCGTGGGCCGCCTGGGCGGCTATTTCCTGCGGGAGCGGCCCAACACCATGCACGTCTTCATCTCCGCCAAGCGGGAGTTCCGGGCCTCCCGTCTCGCCGCCGAGACCGGCATGAGCGAGAAAAAGGCCCTGGGCCTCGTGGCGGAGGTGGACCGGCTGCGCCGCGGCTATTGCCGGCACTACACCGGCTCCCCCTTCGGTCTGGCCTGGCACTACCGCCTGTGCGTGGACTCTTCCGCCTACGGCATCGACGACTCCCTGCGCATCATCCGGGAGGCGCTCAAGGATTTCCACGCCGAGCCCATGAAGGTGGACACCAAGGCCCTCGCTTCCGCCAATACCTGACGCGGCGGCGCTTCCCCATCAATCTCCCCCAAAACGGGGGAGATTTTTTTCATTTCAGTTACGATTTGTCATTTCCGATACAACTTTGATTGAATTGTGGGATATATTCCGGAACATGGGTATATAATAGCAAGGATATATCCGGAACAAAAAATACCCGCATATTTTTCCTCCATGGGGAATAGGATTCCGGTAACCAAAGGAAGCGCTGATGAAAGCTTTTCTCCGCGCCCGGCGCGGACAAACCTTCATGTCCCCGTTTTGCGGGACGCGGGAGGAGGATGAAACAAATGTACAAACGAGACAACAAGCCGTTCATCATCGGAGGCAGCATCCTGGCCGTTTTGCTGGTCGGGGTGATCCTGCTGCTGACCCTGGGCGGAGGCGGCAAATATCAGAAGCATTTTGAAGCGGCGCAGGAGGCCTATGCCCGCACAAACTACGGCACCGCCGCACAGGAGCTGAAAGCCGCTTTGGATGAGAAAAAGACAGAGGAGGCTTACCTGCTCCTGTCGAACGTGTATCTTGCCCAGGGGGACCGGGACCAGGCTGTCCAGACGCTGCTGCTGGGCTACTCCCACGTGGGCGGCCAGGCCATCGCGGACCAACTGGAGCGGCTGAACGGCTCCGTAACCGCCACCCCCGCGCCCAGGGCCACGGAGCTGGTGGCGGTGGGCGGCAGGACCTTCACCATGGACACCATATCCGTGGTGCTCTCCGGCCGGGAGCTGCGGGACGACGACCTGGTGACCCTCTGTGAGCTGCGGAGCCTGGAGAATCTCAGCATCTCGGACAACGCCATCACCGACCTCAGCCCCATCGCGAATCTGGAAAACCTCACCAGCCTGCAGCTAAGCAACAACTTCATCTCCGATCTGCAGCCCCTCTCCGGGCTGACGGATCTGAAGACCCTGTACCTGGACGGGAACCCGGTGGGCGACTTCTCCCCGCTCTACTCCCTGAAAAACCTGCGTACCCTCAGCATGAAAAACGTGGACGTCACCGGAGGGGAGCTGAAGGACCTGGAGGAGGCCCTCCCCGGCTGCTATATCGTGTCCGACACCCGTCTGCCGGAAGCGGAGCAGCTCAACCTGGGCGGGCAGTTCTTCTCCACCGAGGACGAGGAGCTGAGCCTGACGGGGCTGAACCTCACCGACATCTCCCTGCTGAGCCGCTGCCCGCAGCTTTGCAAGCTGGACCTGCGGGACAACGGCGTATCCGATCTCTCGCCCCTGGCGGAGCTGGAAAAGCTGGACTGGCTGCGGCTCTGGAACAACCGGGTGCAGGACATCTCCCCGCTGGCCGGACTGACCGCCCTGCGCTATCTGGACCTGGACGGCAACTCCGTTTCCGATCTGAGCGCCCTGTCCGGTCTGGACCGGTTGGAGGAGCTTTGGCTGAACAACAACGCCCTGGACTCCCTGGAGCCGCTGTCCGGCCTGCCGTCCCTGAAAAAGCTGGAGCTGAAAAACACCGGACTGAGCGACGGGGATCTGAGCGCCCTCTACGGCCTGCGGAACCTGAAGGAGCTGTCCCTGGCGGACAATCCGGAGCTGACGGACGGTGCGGTGGAGGCCCTGCGGCGGGCGCTGCCGAACTGCGAGATCGACACCGGGAAGCAGGTTTGGACCGTGGACCTGGGCGGAAAGACGTTCTCCTCCGACGCTGCGTCGATCGACGCCTCAAACTGCGGCCTGCGCAGCGTGAAGAGCCTGGAGCATTTTGAAAATCTGGAGGTCCTTCTTCTGGACGGCAACGATCTGACGGACCTGAGCCCCCTCTATGGGCTCACCGGGCTGCGGACGCTGTCGGTGCGGGACAATCCGCGGCTGACCGAGGCGGAGGTCGCGCGGTTCCGGCGTCAAAACCCGGACTGCGAGGTGCTGTCCGGGTCCTCCGAGCCGGAACCCACACAGACCCCTAAACCCTCTGAAACGCCGGAACCCACGCAGACCCCCGCACCCTCTGAAACGCCGGGAAGCGCACAGACCCCCGCGCCAACCGAGACCCCCGCGCCTGTGGAGAGCGCCGCTCCCGTCACGCCAGACGAGGAGGAGCTGAAAGCGCGCGGCGCGCAGGCGGCCCTGGACGCCGCCGGTACGGCCAGCGGCTACGCCATATTCCGCCTGACGACGGACGACGCGGGCGAGCACATCCGCCGGGGCTTTGTGGAAATGGCGGAGGAGCTGGGGATGCATCTGGTCTATGACGGCGGCACTCCGGCCAATACCGTCAACTATCAAGTCTTCCTGACGGGGATGCGCAACCGGGGCGCGGATCTGGTCTTCCTGGCCGTGGACGACTGGACGTACGCGGAGATCGTGTCCCAGGCGGAGGCCATGGGCTATACCCCCGAATTCCGGCAGATTTACAATTAATCTGCTCATTCCCTCCCCCTGATGGGGGAGGGAAAATGCGGTAATAAAAATGTATAGAGCGGGCGATTTCTCAAAACGGAGAAATCGCCCGCAACACATTGATTGTACCACATTCCGGTCCCAAATGCAAGGGGATTGTTTTTGTGAACTATTCCGCCTTTCCTTTTTTCGCCGCATCAGGTATAATAAAAGCGGTAGGAATCCACCCATCCGACAGCAGAGGAGGAAGACGGAATATGAAGTTCAATTTCCTGGAAAAGAAGCTTCAGATCGATCCGGAAATCAATGCCTACGCCGAGCGCAAGATCGGCAAGCTGGACAAGTTTTTCCGGCAGGAGAGCGACGCCACCGTGGCGTTCAGCATTGAGCGGGGCCGTTGCCGCGTGGAGGTCACTCTGAAAAACAACGGTATGTTCTACCGGGCCAGTGAGCTCACCGGCGATATGCACGCCTCCATCGACTCCGCCTGCGCCCTGATCGAGCGGCAGATCCGCAAGAACAAGACCCGCCTGGAAAAGAAGCTGCGGGACGGCGCGTTCGAGCGGGAAATCAAGCCGGACTACATCGCCGCGGAGAACGAGGACGGCGGCGAGGAGGATCTGACCATCGTCCGTTCCAAGCGCTTCTCCCTGAAGCCCATGACCCCGGAGGAGGCGGTGTTGCAGATGAATCTGCTGGAGCACTCTTTCTTCGCCTTCAAGAACATGGACGACGGCGACAGCTTTTCCGTGGTCTACCGGCGCAAGCAGGGCGGCTACGGTCTCATCTCCGGCACAGACGCGGAGGATTGAGTCTTTTCCCGCCTGCGGGCGTATCATTCAGAATAACCACTGGATATTGGCGATAGATGCGAATACCCGGTGAGGCCCCGGCTCATTCGGAGCCGGGGCCGTTGTATTTCTCTCATCCGTCCGGCGCCTGTGTGCAGAGGCCTGCCGTCTCGCGCCAGTTTCCCCTCATCCGTCACGGCGCTTTGCGCCGTGACACCTTCCCCCGGAGGGGGAAGGCTTTTTCAGTGCTGCCCGACATACTCCCGCAGGAGCTTGCTTTCGCCCCAGCGCCTGTAGACGGCCCGGACGATCAGAACGCCGATGAGCCCGGCGCAGACGCCGAAGAAGAAGCCGAACACCACGTCGGAGGGATAGTGGACGATCAGGAAATTCCGGCTGATGCCCATCAGGGTGACGTAGAGCGCGCCGGGGATGATCCAGCGCCTGAACCAGCGCACGTCCCGGCTCAGCACAAAGCCGGTGGTGAACGCGCATGCCACGTTCATGTGGCCGGAGGGGAAGGACTTGTCGCTCTCCACGTGGCTCCCGGCGTATTCCCACCACTGGCGCAGCATCAGGTCAAAATCATAGGGCCTTGGCCGGGCCACTACGTTTTTGACGATGCCGTTGACGATGATGCCGCCGGCGACGATGGAGAAGAGGCAGCACAGTCCGGTCCGCCGGGTCTTGGGGATGACGAGCAGCACGAGGCTCACCAGGATCAGGAACGCGCCTTTCCATCCGGTGAGAGTGATGGCGTTGAGAATGGGAGAGAGGATGTGGCCGAAGGTGGACTCTCCCAGCCGGTGGTACCATTCCAGGATGCTGTAATCCATGCCGTAAAACACGTTGTTGATGGCAAGGGCGGCGGAATTCATCTGGTCCGCCGCGACAAGAGCGGTTGCGGTAAGCTCCATGGACACTCCTTTATCGATCCTGTGGTTTATCTGGTTCCGAAGATGCGGTCGCCGGCGTCGCCGAGTCCGGGAACGATGTAGCCGCGCTCATTCAGATGGTCGTCCACCGCGCCGCAGTAGATATCCACGTCGGGGTGGTGGTCCTGGATGCGCCGGATGCCCTCGGGCACCGCCACCAGCACCATGAGCTTGATGTGCTTGCAGCCCCGCCGCTTCATCTCCGTGATGGCGGCGTCGGCGCTGCCGCCTGTGGCCAGCATGGGGTCCACGATCAGGACCTCGCGCTCGGCGATGTCCTTGGGGGCCTTGCAGAAGTAGGTGTGGGGCTCCAGCGTCTCCTCGTCCCGGTACATGCCGATGTGGGCCACGCGGGCGGAGGGGATCATCCGCGTCACGCCCTCCACCAGACCCAGGCCGGCCCGGAGGATGGGAACCACGGCGATCTTCTTGCCCTCGATGGTGGGGGCCTCCATGGGGCAGATGGGGGTCTCGATATGGGTGGTGGTCAGGGGGATGTCCCGGGTGGCCTCATAGGTGATGAGCATCCCGATCTCGCTGACCAGCTCCCGGAAATCCTTGACGCTGGTGTTCTTATCCCGCATGATGGTCAGCTTGTGGGCCACCAGCGGATGATCCATGACGACGAGTTTTCCCATTGTTTCTGTCTCCCTTGTATGTAAGATTTATTGTATTCCTCTTTTTCCCTCCCCCATCAGGGGGAGGGGGGACCGCCGGCGCTTGCGCCGGCGGTGGGTGAGGCCATCCACCTCCCAGCTACCGGCGAAGCACAGCGCCCCTCACCCGCGCATCCGCTCCTGCCGCTCCCGCTCCGCCTGGCTGAGGCGGAGGTACACCGGCAGCAGGGCGGCGGCGTCTGCGGGCGTCTTTCCCGCGGCGGCCAGGCAGACGCCCCAGGCGTTCTGCTCCCGCACCGCCTCCGGCGCCAGAAGCACGTCAAAGCCGGCCTGCCGGAGAAAGCCGGCGCACTTCACGGCCCCGTCCCCCAGCACATAGACCGGCGCGGTCTCGCCGCGCATTTCCTCCGCCAGCTCCTCCAGGGAGATGGCCCGGTCCGCGCATTTCCGCTCCGGCACGCCGGAGGCGTACCGGAACAGGGCGTTGTACACCTGGCCCCGCCGGGCGTCCATGGCGCAGCAGATCAGGCTGCCCTCCGGGGCGCACTGTCCGTTGCCCCGGGCCATGGCCTCCAGCGTGGAGACGCCGATGGCGGGCTTGTCCGCCCCCCAGCACAGCCCCTTGGCTGTGGCGACGCCGATGCGCACGCCGGTAAAGCTGCCCGGCCCCTGTGCCACCGCCACGGCGTCCAGGTCGCCCAGAGCGGTCCCCGTGTGCCGCAGCAGTTCCTCCGCCATGGGCAGCAGGGTCTGGCTGTGGGTCAGGCCGCTTTTCAGGCAGCACTGGCCCAGCAGCGCCCCGTCCCGGGTGATGGCCGCCGAGGCGCTCACGGCGGAGGATTCGATCCCCAAGATCAGCATTTTTCCGCCTCCTCCGCAAGCTCCGGCCCCAGCGCAAGGCCCGGGGGAGGCAATATCTCAAGCTCCCGGTCCAGTTCCCCGGTCCGGGTGATGGAGACTTTGACCTCGCTGCCGTCAAAGGCCCCGGCCACATTTTCGCTCCACTCCACGGCGCAGACGCCCTTTCGGCCCAGGTAGTCCTCCCAGCCGATGTCAAAGAGCTCCTCCGCGCCGTTCAGGCGGTACATATCAAAATGGTACAGCTCCCGGTCCCCCAGGTACTCGTTGACGATGGTGAACGTGGGGCTCGATACCCGGTCCCGAAGGCCCATGCCCCTGGCCATGCCCCGGACAAAGGCCGTCTTGCCCGCGCCCAGGTCCCCGTAGAGGGCCACCACCGTCCCGTCCGGCAGGCATGCGGCCAGGGCGGCGCCCAGCCGTTCCGTCTGCGCCTCGCTCCGGCTGTGCAGGATCATCGCGCTTGTTCCTCTTTTCCAGTATGCATGCTTCCATTCCCCCGGTCGGAGTGCAGTCTATCCATTCACAGGCCCCATGGGGGACTGCGAATGGCAACTCCCCCGTCCTGTCGGGCTATTATACCGCGAAAAGCGCATTGCGTAAAGCCCAAAAATATGCTACAATGGAAAAAGAATTCTCCCCAATTGCAAAGGAAACGCTGATTCATCCGTCTTCGGCATCTGCCGGCAAATTTTCGCCGGATTGAATCAGCGCTTCCCAAAACGCAGTTTCGCAATTTGACGATTGCGCGGGAAAGGAGGGATGTCCATGCGGGAGCGCTGGAAACGGGTCTCGCCCTTTGTCCGGGACTTTTTCCATCGGGCGGACATGCTCTTGTTCGCACTGAGCATGATCTGCTCCGTCTTCGGGATCGTGATGATCTCCAGCGCCACCAACACCGCGGAGGGCGGGAGCTTCCGCTATGTGGCGGTGCAGACCATCGCCCTGCTGCTGGGCATCGCGGTCTTTGCGGTGTTTACGGTCATAGACGTGGATGTCATCGCCTCCCGGTGGGTCATCCTCTACGCCTTCTCCGCCGTGCTGATCCTGATCCTGATCCCCTTCGGCTACGACGACGGCACCGGCAACCGGAGCTGGCTGCGGTTCATGGGCATCGGCATCCAGCCCAGCGAGGTGGTAAAGGTAATCTTCATCATCGTGCTGGCAAAGCACATCAGCTACCTGAAGGAGTACCGGAGCCTGAACCATGTGTTCAGCGTGTTTCAGCTTGCCGTCCACTTCGCCGTCCCGTTTCTGATGGTCATCGTGATCTCCGGCGACCTGGGCAGCGCCCTGATCTTCTTCGCCATCTTTGCGATCATGATCTTCGCCGGCGGGCTCAAGCTCTACTGGTTCGTCCTGGGGGCCGCGGCCATGGCTGCCGTGATCCCCTACGCCTGGGAAAACGTGCTGAAGGAATACCAGAAAGAGCGGATCATCGCCCCCTATGTGCCGGACATCGACCCCCGGGGCGACAGCGTGCTCTATCAGGCCACCCGCAGCAGGCTGGCCCTGGCCTCCGGGCGGCTCACCGGCACCGGACTGTACCAGGGGCCCCAGACCCAGAGCCGGGCGGTCCCGGCGCAGCAGACGGACTTTATCTTTTCCGTCATCGGGGAGGAGCTTGGCATGATCGGCTGCTACGCGGTCATTGTCCTGCTGCTGCTCATCATCATCCGCTGCGTACAGGTGGGCCTGCGCAGCCGCAACACCATGAATATGCTGGTCTGCTTCGGCGTGGCCGGAATGATGCTGTTCCAGACCGCCATCAACATCGGCATGTGCACCGGCATCACCCCGGTCATCGGCCTGACTCTGCCCTTTTTCAGCTACGGGGGCAGCTCCATGATCGCCCAGTTCGCCGCTGTGGGGCTGGTTTCGGGCATCAAGTACAAGCCCAAACCCCAGCTCTTTTACCGGGCCGGGTGAGGAACACCATTTCATGAAAAGGAGCGTACCGTTATGAAACATCGTACCCGCCGCAGCCTCGGCCTCGCGCTGGCGCTGCTGTTGGCCCTGTCCCTGATCCTGCCCGCCGCGGCGGCGGACACGGACGAGCTGACCCGCGGCGATCTGGTGATCGCCCTGTACCGCCTCAGCCGCAGCAGCATGGGGGACATGCTTGCCATTCCCTTTGACGACGTGCAGGCGGACACCGAGCTGGGCGCGGCCGTGGCCTGGGCCGCCAACCAGAGAGTGGTCAACGGCTACGGCGACCGCCGTTTCGGCCCCGGCGACCCCGTCACCCGGGAGCAGATGGCCGCCATCTTCTACCGCTACGCCCAGAGCAGGGGCCAGGGCTTCCGGGGGATGTGGTACTTTTTGCTGGACTACCCCGACGCCGCCGACGTGGCCGAGTGGGCGGACGAGGCCATGCACTGGGCCGTGATGCATGAGATCATCGTCGGCACCGACCAAGGGCGGCTGGACCCCAAGGGCGGCGCCACCGTGGGCCAGCTCGATCTGATCCTGGAGCGCTACACCGCCGCCATGGGCTGGAAGGAATTCCAGCCGGAGATGCCCTCCACCGCGCCGGACGTGATCCTGGTGAACGAGGGCCTCAAGCTGGTCGTCCCCGGCAAGTTCGCCGTCCTGACGGGCTCCGAGACCCTTGTAAACGACGAAAACGGCATTCTCTTCGCCGTCTGGGAGACCAAGAGCGTGAATGTCGCCAGGGCAAGGGACCCCGAGGCCGGCTGGGGCGCGGGCTGGCTGTTCAGCATCGGCAAGGCGGACGAGGCGCGGCTGCATGATATGCTGACGGAGGACATGCCCGGCGTCGTGCCCTTTGCCACGGACGGCAAGGGGACCTGTTATTTGCTCTACCGCCCCACCGACGTGCGCCTGGAGCGGACCGGCGAAATCACCGAGGCGGACGTGGCCCAGTGGAACAAGCTCAACGGACTGGCCGATGCGGTGCGGGAGCGCTTTATCCTGGACAACGGCCTGACGCCCTATCAGCCGGGCGACAGCGAACCGGAGACGCTGCCGTAACGCCCTGCCGTATCCTATTTACCTAACCCGGATAAACCGGAAAAGTGGTCAGTGGTTAGTGGTTAGTGATATAGACGGATCACAAATCTCCGGATAAAAAGATTTTGCCATTTTGCGAAATCTTTCGGCCATAAGTGGCCTAACCCGGATAAACCGGAAAAGTGGTCAGTGGTTAGTGGTTAGTGATATAGACGGATCACAAATCTCCGGATAAAAAGATTTTGCCATTTTGCGAAATCTTTCGGCCATAAGTGGCCTAAGGAAA